>NZ_JBEZIR010000072.1:0-43091 GCF_040651175.1 Kitasatospora sp. NPDC048540 | reverse complement strand
CGGCCGGATCGCTGCCCCAGCCGTGGGCGTCCGGCCCTTCGGCGGGCCGGCCGTCGGAGGCCCGGCGGCCGCTCGGGTGGGCGCGGCCGAGCAGGCCGGCGAAGGCCCCGTGCGCGGTGGCGGCCACCTCGGTGCCGGTGACGTGCAGGAGTGTGACCCCGGCGCGGTCCGGGGTGTGGGCGCGGGCGGCGTCCACCGTGGCGGGCCAGGTTCCTTCGGTGATCCAGACCAGGACTCGCACGGTCAGCCTCCCGGGAGCACAGTGAGCGACACCCACAGTGCTACCACGGAGAGCACCAGCGCGGCGGGCACCGTGAGCAGCCCGAGCCGGGTGAACTCGCCGAGGCCGACATCGCTGTCGTGCTCGCGCACGATGCGCCGCCACAGCAGGGTGGCCAGGGAGCCGGCGTAGGTCAGGTTGGGGCCGATGTTGACGCCCAGCAGGACGGCCAGCACCGGGCCGGTCCCGGCCGGCGCCGCCAGCGGCAGCATGACCAGGACGGCCGGCAGGTTGTTGATCACGTTGGCCAGCACCGCGGCGAGCGCGGCCACCCCGAGCAGCGCCGGCAGGCCGGTGCCACCCGGCACCAACCGGGCGAGCGCCGAGCCGAGGCCGTTGTCGACCACCGCACGCACCACCACCCCCAGCGCCAGCACGAACGCCAGGAACGGCAGCGCGGCCGAGCGGACCACCGCAACCGGGGTCGCGGTGCGCCGCAGCAGCGCCCGGACCGCGAGGGCGAGCGCGCCGGCCGCCGCCGCCCAGGCCGGGTCCACGCCCAGCGCGGAGGTGAGCACGAAGCCGCCCAGCGTGGCCGCGACGGTGACCAGCGCGAACCGCGGCAGCGGCGGCACCGGCCCGGCCTGCGCCGGACCCGCGCCGGCGTCCAGGTCGGCGGCGAAGAAGCGGCGCAGCACCAGGTACTCGACGCCGATCGCGGCCAGCCACGGCAGCACCATCAGCCCGGCGAAGTGCACGAAGCCGACCCCGGCGGCCGCGAAGGCCAGCAGGTTGGTCAGGTTGGAGACCGGCAGCAGCAGCGAGGCGGTGTTCGAGAGGTGGGTGCAGGCGTAGACGTGCGGTTTGGGCCGGGCCCCGAGCCGGGCCGCGGTGGCGAACACCACCGGCGTCAGCAGCACCACCGTCGCGTCCAGGCTCAGCACCGCCGTGACCACAGACGCCACGGCGAACACCTGGCCCAGCAGCCGCCGCGGCCGCCCGCGCGAGCGCCGCGCCATCCACGCCCCGCACCAGGTGAACAGCCCCTCGTCGGCGCAGAGCTGGGCCAGTACCAGCACGGCCGCCAGGAAGCCGATCACCGGCCCCAGCCGCTCGGCCTCCGCGCGGGCGGCGTCGGGTCCGATCGCGCCGGTGGCCAGCAGGATCCCGGCGGCCGGGACCGCCGCCACCGCCTCCGGCAGGCCCCATGGCCGGGCCACCGCGCACACCAGGACGACGACCAGCAGGACGGCCGACAACGCTTCCGCAGACCCCGCGCTCAGGACAGGCTCCTTCCGGGAAGTTCACACGACGACGGCGGCGTCCGAACCGGAGTCACCGCCCCCGGTATCCTGCCGCAGTGCCGGCCCCCCGGCCGACACCGCCCGGGTCGCCGGGCCGGTCCCGCCCGCGTGCCGATCGCAGGTCGTGGGTCGCAGGTCGTGGGTCGTGGGTCGTGGGTCAGACGCCCGGTGCGGTCCCGGGGCCGGTGCGCGCGAGGAAGGTGTCGAGCGCGGCGAAGGTGGCCGCGGGCTGTTCGAGCTGCGGCAGGTGGCCCGCCTCGGGGATCACCACCAGGTGCCCGTCGGTGAAGGCCGCGGCGTACGCGGCGCCGTAGGCGGGGGTGACGATGCGGTCGCTCGCACCCCAGACCAGCAGGGCGGGCCGGCTGACCCGGCCCAGCCGGCCGAGCAACTCGGGGTCCTGCATGCCGGACTCGCCCGCGAGGATCCGCAGGGTACGCATGTCGGCCTGACGGGCGGCGAGCCGGTCGGCCGGGAGGGTCGCGGGGTCGAGGTACCCGCGGTCCGGGTCGTGCCAGGCGTACTCGGCGATGCCGCGGGCGTCGAGGGCGAAGAAGTCGCGGATCGGCTCGCCCTCGACCCGGACGCCGACGGCGTCGATCAGCACCAGGCCGCCGACGGCGCCGGTGGTGTCCCGGACGGCCATCTCGGCGGCGATCCAGCCGCCGAGCGAGGAGCCGACGAGGAGGACGTCGCTGAGGCCGCGCACCCGCAGGAGGTGCAGGTAGGTCTCGGCGAGCGCGCCGACGTCGGCCAGCCGGTCCGGGCGGTGGGTGCCGTCCCAGCCGGGATGCACCGGGGTGAGGGTGCGGGCCGTCCCGGCGAGGTGCGCGACCAGCGGCGCGACGGTGGCGCGGCCGCCTCCGCCGTGCAGAACGAGGACGGGCCGGCCGGTGCCGGACTCGGAGAGGGTGATGGAGAGGTCGTCGGACAGGGCGACGGTGTGGTCGGTGAACATGGCTCCACGATAACTAAAGATGCTTAGTTAAGCTAGTTTGGTCATGGCGTAGACTTCGGTCCGTGCAAGGAGAGCTGCAAGTCCTCGGAAGAGCGGTCAAGCAGGCCCAGTACCGTCAGCACCGGGCGCTGGACACCGCCCTCGCGGCCGTGGGCACCACGCTGGCCCAGTGGGACGCCCTCCGGGCGATCGGCCGGACGCCCGGCGCATCGGCCCGGGACCTCGCAGCCGCGACCTTCCAGAGCGAACAGGCCTTCGGAACGCTGGCCGGCCGACTGGTCGCCCAGGGCCTGGTCGACCGCCGCCCCGGCCACGGCCGCCGGATCGAACACCACCTCACCGCCGACGGCGAGCGGACCCTGGAGGCCGGCCACCGGGTCGCCGACGAAGTACTCGCCGACTGCTTCGCCGCCCTGTCCGCCGACGACCGCGCCACCCTGCTCGGACTGCTCCGGCGCCTGGTCGCCGACGACGACACCTGAGCGCGGCGGGCCGCCGCGGACGCCGGGCCGTCCCGGACCTCACGGCGGGGCGTCCGCCAGGTGCGACAGGCTGACGGCGATGACCCCCACCCACGCGGCGAGGAGGACAAGCGCGATCCCGACCACGGCCAGCGCGGCAACACCGAACTTCGCCCCCAGGGACATCGGGGGCCGCCGTCGGCTCCTGGAGTCCCTCCTCGGCCGCGGCCGCGCCCACTGCTCCGCCCACATCTGACTCATACGTCCCGTCCCCTTCGGTCGACCGTTGCCACCATGATCATGAACACCGGCCGGCCGCCGCCTGAGTGTCCGTACTCAATCGCCGATGGGTAGCCCTCCCTCCTCCCGCAGGCCGGAAACGGGTGGCGCCCCGGGCGGGCCGGACCGTAGGTTGTCGCCGCACTCCACCTCACCAACGGGAGTTCTCGTGTCCGAAGACGCGCAGGGTCCCGCACCGGACCGGGCCGCCCGGCTCGCCGCCCTGGTCGGGCAGTGCGAGCCGCTGCTCACCCAGGAGCGAGGCATGGAACAGGTCCAGCGGCTGCTTCGGGACTCCGGGACCGGGGTCCTGGACGCGATCCTCGTCATGCGGAAGCTGCTGGGCGGCGGCCCGCTCGGGGAGGCCAGGGACGCCGTGCTGGAGAGCGCCGCGCGGACCGTCGAACTGCCTGGACCTCAGCGCCTCGTGGACGTCACCGAGCGGGCGAAGGACATCGCCGACGCTCTCCTCCGGTCCGCCCGCACGCGGGGGAGCACCAGGATCGCCGCCATCGACGGCCCCGGCGGGTCGGGCAAGACGACGCTGGCTGCCGCGGTGTGCGCGCGACTCGACGGCTCGGTCGTGGTGCACGTGGACGACTTCTACCGCCCCATGTCCGACCGGGAACGCGAGCGGCTCGACGCGGAGCAGGGCTACCACCGCTACTTCGACTGGGAACGTCTCCGGGACCAGGTCCTGGCCCCGCTCCGGGACGGCCGGGCCGCCCGGTACCGGATCTACGACTGGAGCACCGGGCGGCTCGGCGAGTGGCGCGAGACCGCCCCGGGAGGTGTGGTGATCGTCGAAGGGGTGTACTCCGCCCGCCCGGAGCTCGCCCCCTGGTACGACGTCACCTCGTACGTCGAGGTTCCACGGGACCTCTGTCTGCAGCGGGTGCGGGCGCGTGGCTAGAACCCCGAGGAGTGGATACTGCGGTGGCGCGCCGCCGAGGACCACTACCTGTCCACGACCTGGCCGCAGACCAGGGTCGACCTGATCGTCCGCGGCCACTGAGGAGGGTCGGCGCTCGACGCCGGTGCGGTCCGGCCGACGGGTACGTCCACCACGGCGGGCGTCGGTGTGGCGGGCCCCGGCGAGTTGCTCCCGGCCGTCACACCACGTGACGGATAGTGGGACGCGGGGGACGCGCTGCGATTTGGACGTCGATGGACCGCCATCCCCCGGTCGCCGACCACGGGCCGCTGGGCGACCTGCGGACCGCCGCCCTGGACGGTCGACGAGGCGACGGCGAAGCTGTGGGAGCACTTCTACGGCGGGGCCCCCTCCACCCTGGACAGGCCATCAACCGCAAGCGGAGCCGGGAATGAGCCGGGTTTGGGGGACGGGCGTGGTTCGGGCAGGCTGGGCACGGCCGTCGACTTCCGAGGAGCAAGCATGATCCTGATCAACGTCAAGTTCACCGCCAGGCCCGAGTTCAGCGACCGATGGGTGTCGCTGGTCGAGGAGTTCACCCTGGCCACCCGGGCGGAGCCCGGAAACATCTTCTTCGAGTGGTCCCGCAGCGTCGACAACCCGGATCAGTACGTCCTGCTGGAGGCCTTCGAGTCGGCCGAGGCCGGCGCGGTGCACGTGAACTCCGAGCACTTCAAGGCCGCGATGGCCGAACTCCCGGCCCGGATCGCCACCAAGCCGCAGATCATCTACGTCGACGCACCGGTGGACGGCTGGTCCGAGATGGCCGAACTCACCCCCACCGAGGGCTGACCGGCCCCCGGCCCGGAACGGGACGGCGGGCGCACCCGGGCCGGGGTGCGCCCGCCGTCGTCGTGGGACGGACCTGCTGCTGCGGCTCGGCTCGGCTCGGAGCGGGTGCGGCCTCGGCGCGGCTCAGCGTGGGAAGTGCGCCGCGCCGTGCAGGTCGGCATCGGAGCCGGCGTCCGGGTCCAGGAGCGCCTCCGGGTCCGCCGGGGGATCCGGGATGTTCCGGGGGAGCGGCAGCGGGAGGTCGTCGGCCGGGTCGTCCGCGCGGCGGAGCTGCTCGAGGACGGCCTCCCGGTCGGTCAGCAGCACGGTCAGGATCCGGCGCGCCGATCTGAGCAGGTCGGAGACGTCGGCGCCGGCCAGCGCGTAGAGCACGTTGCCCGACTCGCGGGTGGAGACCACGATGCCCGAGCGTTTGAGCACCGCGAGCTGCTGGGACAGGCTGGACGGCTCGATGCCGATGTCGGCCAGCAGGTCGCGCACCGGCAGCGGACCGCCCTGGAGCAGTTCGAGCACCCGGATCCGTACGGGGTGGCCGAGCATCCGGAAGAACTCGGCCTTCACCTGGTAGAGCGGAAGGTGCATCAGAGCTCCAGCTCGTTCTCCACCTGCTCCAGCCGGCGCCTGGCCATCGCCAGGTTGGCGCGCTTGCGGTCCAGTGCGAGGTACAGGAACAGTCCCTTTCCGGTGCGCGAGGTCAGCGGCCGGATGACGTGGTACTGGCTGGTGAGGGTGACCAGGATGTCCTCGATGGCGCCGGTCAGACCCAGCATCTCCATCGTGCGCATCTTCGCCCGGACCAGGTCCGTGTTGCCCGCGGCGGCGACCGAGAGGTCCAGCTCCGGCCCGCCGCCGAGGGTGCCCAGGGCCATCCCGCTGCCGTAGTCGACGAGGGCGACGCCGAGCGCGCCCTCGATCATCATTGCTTCCTTCAATGCGACATCAGTGGTTGCCATGAATGCGACGTTAGGCATCTCCGGGTAGCTGCGACTCGGGAATTGAAGAATTCTGCAACTGCACTGTCCGGGTGCGGTAGATTACGCCCTCCGTCATCGTCCGCGACGAAGTCGTCACGTTAGGTGACTGGTCGGAGGAGGGTGCCGGGGTGGATCGATGCCCGGTCCACCAGGGCTTCCGTGGCCGGTGGTTGACCGTCCGTGAGGTTCGGGGGCGGGGTGGCGTGACTGCGCGTGACGTGTACCCGGCAGGGGTGGCGGCTTCAGCTGTCGGCGCCGGGCGACCGTGGACGGCGGGAGCGGACCGGCCGGTGCTCCCGGCCCCCGGCGAGAACCCGCTCCGCCACGGCCAGGTCGAGCAGGAGGGCACCCCAGGCGCCGCTCACATAGGCCTGGTCGAACGGCACCCCCACCGAGCCCAGCACCATCAGCCACAGCCGGAACGTGACGCCCGTGAAGATCAGGGCGTAGGACCTGACCATCCAGCGGCGGTGCCGCTCCACCGCACCCCGGCGGATCGTCACCAGGGCCGCCGCCGAGGTCGCCAGCAGCAGGACGGCCAGGACCGCGAAGCCCAGCGGGGCAGCGGGGGCGAACAGCCCGTGCGGTGCCAGCAGCAGGCCGCCGACGCCGGTCGCCGCCACCGCGGTCAGGTACAGCCGGCCCACCCACCGGTGGACGGCCGGCCGGCGGGCCCGCAGCCGCGGCGGGAACTGCCACGGGCCGAGCACCAGGGCCACGATGCCGCCCGCCACGTGCAGGACCAGCGGCGTCAGATGGGCCAGATAGGTGGCGCGTTGCTCCTGGAGGAAGGTGTCCGGGTCCAGGGTGAGGTAGCGGGCGGAGATCAGGGCGATGCCGGTCGCCAGGACGGTGACGGTGCCCCAGCCGACCCGCCGCCGCAGCGTCGTCGTGGGTGCCGTCGGTGCCGTCGTCGGTGTCGTGGTCATCGGTGGCCGGTCCTGACGGTGGGCCCGCAGGGGGCGGAGGCGGGAGTGCGGAGTTCCATGCCGAGCACGCTAGGAAGCGGACCGCCGGCCACGCGTCCCCTCCGGGGGGTCGGCGGGGCCACCCCACCGGGAGGACGTCCGGGGGCTACCCCAGCGGGGGTACACCGGGCGTACCCCCGAGGGGCGATGCGCGCACCCGGGCCCGCTCGCTACCCTCCAGGGAGCCGCCGCCGCCCGGGGTGCGCGGTGACCGTCGGAGGGAGGCCGGTCCGGTGCCGGACGCCAGTACGCTCCCGCGCCGACAGCCGTCCCGAGCCGTGTCCCGAGCCGTGTCGCGAGCCCCCGCCGAGCCCGCCGCCGGTCCCGCGACCGAGGCCGCGTCCCGGCCGGCCCGGCCGTCGCGGCGCGCGCTGCTCCTCGACGGACTGCTTGCGCTCGGCTTCCTCGCCGCGATGCTGCTCGAACGGGCCCGTGCGGCAGGCGAGATCGGTGAGCGGATGCCGGCCGCGGTCGTGCTCGGAGTGGTGGTCGCGGCGGCGCTGGCCGTGCGCCGTCTCGCACCGCTCACCGGGTACCTCGTGGGCACCGCCGCCCTGTCGGCGGAGGCGCTGTTCGTCCAGCCCGGCGTGGTGTCCCCGTACGCCAACCTGGTCGGGCTGCACGCCCTCGGCCTCTACGCGACCCGGGGGCGGGCCCGGTGGGGGCCGCCGGTCGTGGTGGTCGGCATGGCCGCCTACTTCTCCGGCCTCGCCCACACCTACCCGGTCATCCCGGTCGGCGTGCTCGGGCTGTGGCTGGCGGCCTGGGCCCTCGGCTACGGCACCGCCCGCCGTCAGGAGGAGCGGGAGGGCGAGCGCCGGGCCGCCCGCGAGCGCGCCCTCGCCGAGGAACGCGCCCGGGTCGCCCGCGACGTCCACGATCTGCTGGGCCACACGCTCAACCTGATGCTGGTCCAGGCCGGCGCCGCCCGGCGGCTGCTCGACCGCGACCCGGACCACACCCGTGAGCTGCTGCACGGCCTGGAGGACACCGGCCGCGAGGCGCTCGGTGAACTCGACCGGGTCCTGGGCCTGTTGCGCCACACCCGACCGGCCGACCCGCACCCCGGCGGCCCGACCCCAGGTCACCCGCACCCCGGCGGCCCCGCCCCCGGCCACCCGGCCCCCGCCGGGGCCGAGCCCGGACTCGCCGACCTGCCCCGGCTGCTCGCCCGGATGGAACAGGCCGGGATCCGGGTCACCACCCGCCTCGACCCGGCCGCGCTGCACGTACCGAGCGCGGTCGACCGCTGTGCGTACCGGATCGTCCAGGAGGCCCTGACCAATACCGTCAAGCACGCCCGGGCCACGGCCGCCGAGGTCACGGTCGACCGGGACGGACGTGGGCTGTCCATCCTGGTCAGCGACGACGGGCGGGGCGCCGCCGCCGGGTACACGCCCGGCCGGGGGCTGCTCGGCATCGCCGAACGCGTCGCGCCGCTGGCCGGCCGGGTGGAGCACGGCGCGGGCGATCGGGGCGGCTTCCGACTGCACGTGGTGCTCCCGCTGCCATGACGATCCGGGTGGTGCTCGCCGACGACGACGCGCTGCTGCGCGCCGGTCTCGCCCTGGTGCTCTCCACGGCCGACGGCAGCGGGATCGAGGTGATCGGGCAGGCCGCGGACGGCCTGGAGGCCGTCGCGCTGTGCCGCGGGCTGACGCCCGACGTGGTCCTGATGGACGTCCGGATGCCCGGCGTCGACGGGGTCGAGGCGACCCGGCGGATCGTCGCCTCCCACCTGCCCACCCGGGTCCTGGTGCTGACCACCTTCCACCACGACGAGTACGTGTGGGGGGCGCTGCGCGCCGGGGCCGCCGGGTTCCTGCTCAAGCGGGCCTCGCCGGAGCGACTGATCGACGCCGTGCGGGCGGTGGCCGGCGGGGACGCGGTGCTGGACCCGGCCGTCACCCGTGACCTGCTGGGCCACCTGGTCGCCCGGCAGCCGCCCCGGGCCGCCGCGCCGCCCGACGGGAGGCTGGCCCGGCTCACCGACCGCGAGCGCGAGGTGCTCCGGCTCGCTGCCGAGGGCCGGCCCAACGCGGACATCGCGGCGGTGCTGCTGCTGGCCGAGTCCACCGTCAAGACGCACGTCAAGCGGATCCTCGCCAAGCTGGACGTCCGCGACCGCTCCCAGGCGGTCGCCCTCGCCTACCGCGGCGGCCTGATGGCATCCCCGCCGCACGACATCTGATGAGACATCAGTTTGCGTCGGCGCCGGTCGCCCGCCGGCGGGCCCGCGCGTAGCGCTCGGCCAGCGGACCGTACGTCAGCCCGTGCAGCACCAGGCTCATCAGGACGGTCATCGTCATCACCTGGCCGATCAGGTCGGCCGCGTGCGGGTCGGCCGGGGCGAGCGAGATGAAGGCGAGCAGGCCGAAGACGATGGACGCCAGGCCGCGCGGCCCAAGCCAGGCCAGCAGCAGCCGGTCGGCCCGGTCCAGGCCGCTGCCCACCAGGCAGATCAGCACCGGGACGATCCGCACCACCGTCAGCGACAGCGCCGCGTAGGCGACCACCCGGGGGTCGAAGTCGCCCGCGAACGCCTGCGTGACGACCTTGCCGAAGACGAACCACAGCGCCAGTGAGAGCAGCGTCCCGGTGTCCTCGAGCAGGTGCAGGGCGGGCGCGGGCAGCGCCCGGGACTCCGGGGTGAACAGCAGCCCGGCCACGAACGCCGCCACGAACCCGTTGCCGTCCAGCACGATCGCCAGGGCGTACGCCATCAGCGGCAGCGCGAGGATCCCGAGCCGGACGGCGGTGGGCCTGGTCCACCCCGCCAGCCAGGCGCGTCGCAGCAGCACCCCGCCCGGCTTGCCGACCACGGCCCCGGCGACCACCGCCCACAGCAGCGCGGCGACCGCGTCCCCGAGCGAGGAGGCGTCGGGTGCCAGGCTCTCCCCGTGCGCCTCGGTCCCGGCGAGGCAGAGCAGGAAGACCGGTGCGAGCAGGCCGTCGTTGAGTCCGCTCTCGACCGTCAGCACCCCGCGCAGCCAGGACGGCAGCCGGGTGTCGCCGATCAGTTCGGCGGCCGGGGCGAGGTCGACCGGCACGGTCACCGCGGCGAACAGCGCCACCAGCCACCAGTGGCCCGCGGGGAACAGCAGACCGCCCGTCAGCACCCCGGCGGCGAAGGTCAGCGGCAGTGCCAGCAGCAGCAGCCGGACCAGCAGCCGGCGCTGCGCGTGCACCACCCCGGGCGGTACGTGGGTGGCGTCCGTGAACAGCAGCACGGCGAGGATGATCTCCACGGCGCGTTCGGCGTCCGAGGTGGTCAGCCCGATCTGTACCAGCGGGTGCGGACCGACCGTCAGCACCACGCCCGCGGCCGTCATGGCGACCGGTGCGGTGATGCTCCACCGGGCCAGCCGGCCGGCCACCAGGGCCCAGGCGAACAGCGTCCCCATGCTGATGACCAGCGCGATCACGCGCGCACCTGTCTTCCCCCGGTGCGTGACCGGACGGTGTCCGAGTGCTCACGATGGTAGGCGGCGCCGGACCCCGGCAGCGTGCAGGCGCGGCCAGTGTCCGGGAGCGCCGCCCGTACCCGGCGCCCGCGCCCCGCCGCCTCATGCCCCGGCGCCGCCGACGGGCCGCAGGCCGAAGGTGAACCAGGTGGTCTTCCCCTCGTCGGTGGGCCGGACCCCCCAGTCGTCGGCGAGCGAGTCGACCAGCAGCAGCCCGCGACCCGACTCCTCGTCGTCGGCGGCCATCCGGGGCTGCGGCAGGGTCGGGCAGTCGTCGACCACCTCGACCGTGACCTCCCGGGTGGTCCGGCGGATCTGCAGCCGGACCGGTCCCCGGCCGTGCCTGACGGCGTTGGTGAGCACTTCGGAGACCAGCAGCCGAGCGTTGTCGACCAGGTCGTCGAGCCCCCAGGAGAGCAGCGCCTTGGTGAGGAACGCCCGGCCCTCGGGCACCGTGGCCGCGCTGGCCGGGTAGTCGCACGCGTCGCTGGCCAGCGGGGCGGCCGGGAGCCGGGCGAGCAGCAGGGTGACGTCGTCGTTCCCGCCGCTGTCGGGCAGCAGTTCCGCCAGCACCAGGTCGGCGGCCTCCTCCAGACCGGAGGCCCGGGAGAACGCGTCGTCCAGCGTTCCGACCAGGAAGGCCAGCCGTTCCTCGATGTCGCTGACCGGGGTCTCGATCAGCCCGTCGGTGTAGAGCACCAGGGTCGCGCCGGGCGGGACCGCGATCGAGGTCTGCCGGTGCAGCACGTCACCGACCCCGAGCGGGACGCTCACCGGGGCCGCCAGCGCCCGGACGCCCTGGCCGGGCACGGCGAGCAGGGCGGGCAGGTGTCCGGCCGAGCAGATGGTGACCTCGCCGACGTCCGGTGCGATGACCAGGTAGCAGCAGGTGACCAGCTGGTCGGGGCCGGCCAGGTCGGCCACCACCGCCTCCAGCGCCCGCATCAGCTCGCGCGGCTGCATGCCGGTCTTGGCCAGGGCGTGTGCCGCCGAGCGGATCTGACCCATGATCGCGGCCGCCTCCAGGCCGCGCCCCATCACGTCGCCCACCAGCACGCCGACCCGGCCGGCCCCCAGCGGCACCAGGTCGAACCAGTCCCCGCCGACGCCGAGCCCCTGGGTGGCGGGCAGGTAGCGGCTGGCCGTCGCCAGCCCCGGCACGGCCGGCGGGGTGCCCATCAGGCTGCGCTGCAGGGTGAGGGCGGCGTGCCGCTGCTGTTCGTACAGGGTGGTCAGCTCGGCCTCGGCGGCCTTGCGTTCGCTGACGTCCCGGACGGCCGCGGAGATCAGCAGGCCGTCGGCGGTCTCCAGCGGGCTGAGGCTGATCTCGACCGGGAACTCGGTGCCGTCGCGGCGCACGCCGTGCAGTTCCAGCCCGGCCCCCATCGGCCGGACCTGGCGGTTGGCGGTGTAGCCGGCCCGGTGCGCCGCGTGGCCGGTCCGGAACCTCCCGGGCACCAGCACCTCGACCGGCCGGCCGAGCAACTCCGCACGGGCGTAACCGAACAGCGCCTCGGTCTGGGCGTTGACCAGCCGGATGATGCCGCCGTCGTCCACGATCACCATGGCGTCCGGCGCCGCCTCCAGCAGCCCCCGGAAGCGCTCCTCGGCACCGCCCGGGCGCGGCCCCGGACCGTCGGCCGCACCGCAGCGCGGGCAGGGAGCTCCGAGCGGCGCGGCCGGAGTCCCGGGCCGTGCGTGTCCGTCGATTACAGCCATGTCCACCCCTGATTCGGGTCGCCGTTCGAGACGATCGAAGGGGATATTCGAGCGCGTGGGCCCGGGACGGGTCGGCCGATGTCGGCAATCGGCCGGATTTGGCCGGAACCGATCCGTTGGCCGTGCCGCCGTGACACCCGCGGGGCGGGAAGTGGACTCCCCGCTGCCGGATCGCGGATCACCGGATCACCGGATCACCGGTGCGGTCGTTCGCCGGAGTGCCGGCCCGCGTGGCCGGAGCGGTTCGGGCGCGGGCCGGCGGAAGGGGGTCAGCCGAGCGGGATGTCCTTCTCGCGCAGCGCCTCCAGGACGCCGGCGTACATCCGGGCCTTGATGGTGCCGAGCGTCGGGCCCGCCTTGGCGGCGTGCCCGGCGGCGAGGGCGACGGCCGTCGAGCGCACCGCGTCCTCGTCCGCGGTGCGGTCGACCACCGCGGCGGCGAGGGCGTCGTGACCGCCGTAGCGGCGGGCCGTGGTCATCGCCTCGTGGGCGGTCTGCGGGGCGAGCCGGGCCTGGATCAGCGCCGACATGCCGGCCGTGAACGGGATGTTGATCTCGGCCTCCGGCAGGCACCAGAAGCCGCGGTCGCCGCGCATCACCCGGAAGTCGTGGGCCAGCGAGAGCATCGCGCCCGCGGCGAAGGTGTGCCCCTGCAGCGCCGCCACCGTGACCACCGGCAGCGTCAGCAGCCGCGCGAGCAGTTCCTGGACCGAGGTGACGTACTCGGCGGCCCGGTCGGTGTGGGCGAACAGCCAGTCCAGGTCGAGGCCGTTGGAGAAGAACTTGCCGCTCGCCGCGGTCACCAGCGCGCGCGGGCCCTCGGCCTGCTCCACCTCGTCCAGCAGCCCGTTGACGGCGGCGATCCAGTCGGGGTGGAAGCGGTTCTCGGTGTCGCCGATGTCGAGGACGAAGACGCTGTCCTGGCGGTCGAGGGTGGGCATCGTTGCTCCTTCACGGGGTCGGGCGCAGGAGACCGCCGGGAGCGGCGCGGGCACGCACGTTACCGGCGAGTAACTAGGTGGCTCGCATCGTACCCGCGGGCGGCCGACCTGTCTGCCACCCGCGGGTACCCGCACAGCGCCCGCCCCGACCGGCGGCGCCGGGCCCCGCCCGTGAACGGGATCCCAGGAACGGCATCCCGGGAACGGCGGGGGGCCCGGCGCCCGGCCTCAGCCGGCCGGCCCGGCCGGCGCCGGGGCGTAACCGGCGGCCCGGGTGGTGAAACTGCCGCGGCCCTGGGTGCGGCTGCGCAGCCGGGTCGCGTAGCCGAACAGCTCGGCCAGCGGCACGACCGCGGTGACCTGCGCCGAACCGCCCCGCGCGGCCGAGCCGGTGACCCGGCCGCGGCGCGCCGCCAGATCACCGAGCACCCCGCCCACCGCCTCCGGCGGCACCGTCGCGGTGACCTCCACCACCGGCTCCAGCAGCGTCATCGCACAGGCCCGCAGCGCCGCCCGCAGGCCCTGGCGCCCCGCCGTCCGGAACGCCTGCTCCGAGGAGTCCTTGACGTGGGTGGCGCCGTCGGTCAGCGTCACCCGCAGCCCGGTGACCGGATGGCCGGCGAGCGGGCCCTCGGCCAGGGCGTCCCGGCAGCCCGACTCCACGGCCTGCACCCACTCCCGCGGCACCCGGCCGCCGGTGACCGCCGACCGGAACTCGAACAGCGCCGAACCGCCCTCGCCGTCGGCCGCCGCCAACGGCTCCACGTCGAGCACGATGTGGGCGAACTGGCCCGCGCCGCCGTCCTGCTTGACGTGCCGGTGGACCAGACCGGACACCCCGCGGGACACCGTCTCCCGGTAGGCCACCTGCGGCCGCCCGACGGCCACCTCCAGCCCGTGGAGCAGACGGATCTTCTCCACCGCGACCTCCAGGTGCAGCTCGCCCATCCCGGACAGCACGGTCTGCCCGGACTCGGCGTCGGTGTGCACCGTCAGCGACGGGTCCTCCTCCACCAGCCGGGCCAGCGCCGACGCCAGCCGGCCGGTGTCGGTACCCCGGCGGGCCTCCACCGCGACCGAGACCACCGGCTCGGCCGCCGTGGGCGGCTCGAGCACCAGCGGCGCCGACGGCGCGCACAGGGTCGCCCCGGCGCGGGCCGACTTCAGCCCGATCACCGCCACGATGTCCCCGGCCACCGCCCGCTCCAACTCCTCGTGCCGGTCCGCCTGCACCCGCAGGATCCGACCGATCCGCTCGCTGCGCCCCGCGCCCGCGTCCAGCACCGTGTCCCCCTTCCCGATCGTGCCCGAGTACACCCGCAGATAGGTCAGCCGGCCCGTGCCGGTGGCGTTCACCTTGAACACCAGCCCCGCGAACGGCGCCGCCGGATCGGCGGCCCGCTCCTGCACCGGACCGTCCGGCCGGCCGTCGAGGGTGCCGCGCACCGCCGGGACGTCCGGCGGCGCCGGCAGGTAGGCCACCACGGCCTCCAGCAACGGCTCGATCCCGCGGTTGCGGTACGCCGAACCGCACAGCACCACGACGCCCTCGCCGGTGCGGGTCAGCTCGCGCAGCGCCGCGGCCAGGGTGGCGTCGGACAGCGCGGAGGTCGCACAGAACTCCTCCAGCGCCGCCGGGTGGAGCTCGGCCACCGACTCCTCCAGCAGCCGGCGCCGCCGCCCGGCCTCGGCCCGCAGATCCGGCGGCACCTCGCCGGCCCGGTACCGGCCCGGCCCGTCCGGCCAGTGCAGCGCCCGCATCCGGACCAGGTCGACGACGCCGGTGAAACCGCCCTCGCGGCCGATCGGCAGCTGGACCACCAGCGGGCGCGGGTGCAGCCGTGCCCGGATCGAGGCGACCGCGGTGTCGAGGTCGGCGCCGGCCCGGTCGAGCTTGTTGACGAAGGCGATCCGCGGCACCCCGTGCCGGTCGGCCTGCCGCCACACCGACTCGCTCTGCGGCTCCACACCCGCGACGGCGTCGAACACCGCGACCGCCCCGTCCAGCACCCGCAGCGAGCGCTCCACCTCGTCGGCGAAGTCGACGTGTCCGGGGGTGTCGATCAGGTTGATGCGGTGACCGTCCCAGGCGCAGCTGACCGCCGCCGCGAAGATGGTGATGCCGCGGTCGCGCTCCTGCGGGTCGAAGTCGGTGACGGTGGTGCCCTGGTGGACCTCGCCCTGCTTGTGGGTGGCGCCGGTCAGGTACAGGATCCGCTCGGTGACGGTGGTCTTGCCGGCGTCCACGTGGGCGAGGATGCCCAGGTTGCGGACCTGGGTGGGGAGGGTGCCGAAGGCGGTGGCGGGGGTGGCGGGGGTGGTCGTGCTGGGAAGCGCGGTGCGCATGGCCGTTGGCCTTTCAGGGTGATCCTGTTGGGGGCGGCGCGATTTCCCGGACGAACGGTGGCGGCGACGGGCGCGAGCACGGTGCAAGGTGCACGGTGTACTGCGCGGCAGACGGCGGCGCAGTGGCGGCACGGCGGACGCCTCGCGGCACTGGACCGACGGGGTCTCAGACCTTCGTCACGGACAGCCGGTACCCGCCGCGCAGCGGGCACCGGGCGGACGAGGACACCAGGATCACCTCGTACCGGGACCGGGGGAGGACGACGGCGACGCGCGGACGCATGGCCACTCTCCCCTCGACTCGGCACGGAACCCGCCGGGTCGTTCCCCGTGGCGGGTGGTTCGTCGCCGAGTGTAGGGAGACCGGGCGCCGCGGGGCACCCGGTTTCTTTTTTCCCGCCACCCGGCGACGGGGCCGCCCGGCGTCCGGGGGAGCGGAGCCGATCGGCCGGTGGTGCGTCAGCTGCCGGTCGGCAGCGGGGTGTTCCAGTCGAGCAGCCGGAGCAGTTCCTCGTCCACCGCCGTGGTGCCGGTCGGCCGGTCGGCGGCCACCACCGGGGTGCGGGGACCGGTGCCGCCTGCGGTCAGCCTGGCGCTGACCGCGGCGTTCAGCTCCGTCCTGGGCCGGCGCAACCGTTCGTAGTGCTCCAGCGCCGCGGTGCCGGGGCCGCCCTCGCGCAGGGCCTTGGCCAGCACCACGGCGTCCTCCAACGCCATCGACGCGCCCTGCCCGGTGGCGGGGGAGGCGGCGTGCGCGGCGTCCCCGATCAGCACGGTGCGCTCGCCGCGCCAGCGGGTGCCGGGGCCCAGGTGCAGCGCGTTGGTGACCATCAGCCGGTCGGCCGTCGCCGCGACGATCTCCGCCGCCGCCGTACGGTCCGGCCGCAGCAGCGGCAGCAGCCGCTCCCGCCACCCGTCGGCGCCGGTACCCGCCAGTTCCTCGGCGTCCGCCGGCGGTCCGGGGACCCGGGCGAACCAGAAGGTCTCCCCGGCGGGCGACAGCGCGTAGCCGAACGCGGCGCCGCTGCCGCGGATCATGGTGATCCGCTCCGACCGGGCCTGCGACGGCGGGACGGCCTCGCCGGTGTAGCCGGTGGTGTAACCGTAGAAGACCTGCTGACCCGCGTAGTCGGGCCGCGGCGCGGCGGCGTCCAGCTGGCCGCGGACCGCCGAGTGCAGCCCGTCCGCCCCGACCAGCAGGTCGGCGCGGGCCGAACTGCCGTCCGCGAAGGCCGCGGTGACACCGTCCCGGTCCTCGGTGACGGTCACCAGCCGGGCCGAGTGCCGGATCGGGACGCCCCGGCGCAGGACCTCCTGGCGCAGCGTCGCGGCGAGGTCCGCCCGGCGCAGGCACCGGTAGCGGGTCAGCGGGTGCCCGCTCTCGCCGAGCGGCATCGCGGCGAGCTCCTCGCCGGAGCCGTCGAGGACGTCCATCGTCGTGAGCGGGAAGCCGAGTTCGGCCACCGCGGCGGCCGCGTCGAGCTGGGCGAGCGCGCGCATGCCGTTGCTCGCCAGGGTGAGGAAGGCGCCGATGTCCGCCCCGGTGTCGGGGTGCGCCTCGTACACCTCCACCTCGAAGCCGGCCCGGTGCAGGCCCAGCGCGGCCGCCGCACCGGCGATCCCCCCACCGATGACCATGATCTTCGCCAACTCGGCCCCCTCGCCGTCCGGTTCGTCCGCGTCCCAGTACGTCCGGGTCCGACCCTAACGCCAACTGCCCGGCGGCACGGGCGAACCGGGCCCGGCCGGGCCCGGCAGTGCGGCCGCTGCCTACTGCCCGAGTGCGGCCATCGCCGCGTTGTGGCCCGGGATGCCGCTGACCCCGCCGCCCCGGACGGCGCCGGCCCCGCAGAGCAGCACGTTGCGGTGGCGGGTGGCGACACCCCAACGGGCGGCGGGGGAGCCGGGGTCGACGGCTTCGGCGGGCTCGCCGAACGGGAACTGCAGCTCCCGGTGGAAGATGTTGCCGCCCGGCAGGCCGAGTTCGCGCTCCAGGTCCGGCGGTGTCTTCGCCTCGATGCACGGCCGTCCCTGCCCGTCCACGGCCAGGCAGTCGGCGAGCGGCTCGGCGAGGTGGGCCTCCAGCGGTCCGAGCACCGCCCGCAGCGCCGCCTCCCGCAGGGCATCGGCGTCCCCCTGCCCGGGGCGGTCGCCGGTGAACAGCCGGGCCGGCAGCTGCAGACCGAACAGGGTGAGCGTGTGGTAGCCCTGCCCGGCCAGCTCCGGACCGAGGATCGACGGGTCGGTGAGCGAGTGGCAGTAGATCTCCGAGGGTGCGGCGGCCGGCAGTCCGCCCGCGGCGGCCTGCCGGTAGGCGGCCTCCAACTCGCGGTAGGACTCGGCGATGTGGAAGGTCCCGGCGAAGGCCTCCCGCGGGTCCGCCGAGGTGTCGCGCAGCCTGGGCAGGCGCCGCAGCAGCATGTTGACCTTCAGCTGCGCGCCCTCGGGTGCGGGGTCCGCCGCGGGCTCCCCCATCAGGCGGTCCAGGACCGCGGGGGCGGCGCCGCACAGCACCTGGCGGGCGCCGACGGTGTGCTCCCCGTCGCCGGTGCGGAACGTCACCTCGGCGGTGGCGCCGTCCGTCGCCACGGCCGTCACCTCGCAGCCGGTGCGCAGTTCGGCGCCGGCCGCGCGGGCTGCCCCGGCCAGCGCGGTGGTGAAGGCGCCCATACCGCCGACGGGCACGTCCCAGTCGCCGGTGCCGCCGCCGATCACGTGGTACAGGAAGCAGCGGTTCTGCCGCAGCGACGGGTCGTGGGCGTGGGTGAACGTGCCGACCAGGGCATCGGTCAGCACCACCCCGCGCACCAGGTCGTCGGCGAAGTGCCGCTCGACGCTCTCGCCGATCGGACGCTCGAACAGGGCCTCCCAGGCCTCGGGTTCGGCCACCTGCCGGCGCAGCTCGGCGCGGGTCGGCAGCGGCTCGGTGAGCGTCGGGAAGACCCGCTGCGCGATCCGCCCGGTCATCCCGTAGAACTCCTGCCACGCCTCGAACTCCCGGTCGGATCCGGTCAGTTCGCGGAAGGCCCGGGCGGTCCTGGCCCGGTCCGCGACATCCACCAGCAGCCCGGTCGGCCGCCCGTCGCGCACGGTCGGGGTGTACGAGGAGATCCGCCGCCGGCGCACCGCGAAGCTCAGGCCGAGCTCCGCGACGATCTTTGGCGGCAGCAGGCTCACCAGGTACGAGTACTGCGACAGCCGGGCCGGGACACCCTCGAACGCCTCGGTCGACACCGCGGCCCCGCCGGTTCTGCCGAGCCGCTCCAGCAGCAGCACGCTGCGCCCGGCGCGGGCCAGGTAGGCGGCGGCGACCAGACCGTTGTGGCCGCCGCCGACCACCACGACGTCGTACGAGGAGCGGGCCGGGACACCGGCCGGGGTATCGGGCTGCATCCAGCCGTCCTATCAGGACCGCCCCGGGTTGACCAGGGTGCGCGCTGCCGTCCCGGCACCTTCGGCGCACCTTCGAGGTCCCGGCGCGCTCAGTGCACGGGCATCAGCGACCCGTGCGGCACCCGGGTGGCAGCCGGTGCCACCGGCAGGTCGGTGAGCGCTGCGAACACCGCGCAGACCTCGCCCGCCGCGGTCCGCATCTCCTCGCTCTCGCCGGGCCTGACCACCAGGTCGGCCAGGATCAGCAGCGCGGCCCGCAGCGCGCCCACCGGGACCTCCACCGTCCGCAGCGCGGTGAGCGCGTCGGACGCCTGCTCGGCGGCGCTGGTGACCCAGGACTGCTGCGCCAGGTCCGGCGACGAGCCCGGCGCAGGGGTCGGGGCCGAGGCCGGTGCGGCGTGCAGGGCGCGGAGCGGGTTCCTATGGCTCATGACCAGAGCAACGACGCGGACGCCTCCCGGATGCTGCGCGTACGGGTGATCGCTGCGGGTGCGGGTGCGGGAGTGCCCAGGTGGGCGGCCGGGCGCCGGGCTCAGTGGTGCAGGGCGAGGGCGCGCAGCCGGTGCCAGTTGCGCAGCAGGCCGGTCCGCGGGTTCCCGGGCCGGTCCCTGGGCACCCGGACCCGGAGCGCGCCCGGGCGGAGCGTGCAGCGCACCGGCACCGGCAGCATCAGCGACTCGCCGTCGACGGCGACCGGGATCTCCGGGGCGTCGGCGGTGACCACCACCTCGGTCGCGGTCAGCTCGGTGATCCCGGCGGACTGGGCGCCGAGCGCCACCGCGGCGGCCTGCGCCGCGCCCTCGACCCGCAGGCCGAGCACGCCGAGCCGCCCGGTGTCCAGCCTGGGCCGCCGTCCGCCGCCGAGCCGGTCCCGGGTGTCGTACGGGTTGTTGCTGACCAGCAGTGCCTGGGGGTGGGTCAGCCGGACGCCGTCCGCGTCCGCGGTGAGCCGGGCGCCGGCCTGGCCGGCGAGGAGCTCGGGCAGTGCCTCCAGGGCGGTGCCGGCCTTGGCGTCGCGGTAAGCGGGGCTCTGCACGATCTCGGCGTACGCGCCGAAGGAGACCGTGTTGACGAAGGCCCGCCCGGCCACCGTGCCGAGGTCCACGCGCAGCTCCACGCCCTGGAGCAGGGCGTCCAGGCAGCGGCTGGGGTCGGTGCGGTCGAGACCGAGGTCCATCGCGAAGTGGTTGCGGGTCCCGGCGGAGACCACCAGGAACGGCAGGTCGTGCTCGGCGGCGACCTCCGCGACCAGGGCCTGGGTGCCGTCGCCGCCCGCGACCCCGAGCAGGTCGGCGCCGTCGGCGACCGCCTGCCGGGCGATGGCGGCGACGTCCTGGGTCACCGAGGTGTCGAGCAGGACGACCCGGGCGCCCAGCGACTCGGCGCGGGCCACCAGGCCGAAGCGTTCGACCTTGCCGCCGCCCGAGCGCGGGTTCATGATCAGTACGGCCCGGCGGGGTGCCGGGCTTACGTGCGCGAGCAGGTCGGCGACCGGCCGGGTGAGTCGCAGCGCGCGGTCCGCGCAGGTGAGCGCGGCCACCCAGAGCGCCAGCGCGGCCACGGCGGGCGCCCACAGGCCGGTACCGACGAAGAACGCCATCAGCGCCCCGAGCGCCAGCAGCACCAGTACCGCGCCCAGCACCCGGACCAGCCCCCGGTGCGCCAGCGTCCACCAGGCACCGGCGGCCGCCGCCGTCAGCCCGGCCGCCGCCGCCAGTACCAGGCCCGGCCCGCGCAGGACCACCAGCGCCAGCAGCACCAGGACCGCCAGCACCCCGCAGCCCAGCGCGGTCCGCGCCAGCACCCGGGCCCGGCCCGCCGCTTCCTTCGGCCCGCTCATCCTCGGCTCCCTCACTGTCCCCGCCCTTCGTATCGATCACGCCCGAGGGACGGTAGCGCGATGCCCGCCCGTCCGGGCGGGTTCCGGCCCGGCCGAGGCCGTCGCGACCGGTCTCCAGCATCCGCGAACGGGTGGCGCGGGGGCGAGCAGGCGGGGCCGTGTCGGGTGGGACAGCGGACCGGCCACCGGGCGGGCCCCTGGCCAGATGACTAAGCGCTTGCTTAGAATGCAGCGAATCGAACGCCGCCGGACGCCGGCCGAACCGGCCGGCCGGATGTCAGCCCCAGGAGCCGTCATGCCGGGAACCAACCGCCAGATCCGCCTCGCCCGCCGCCCGGTGGGCGCGGTCGTGCCCGAGGACTGGGAGCACGTCACCGAGCCGGCCGCCGCCCCCGGACCGGGCATGTTCGCCGGGCGGACCCGCTACATCTCGCTGGACCCGGCGATGCGCGGCTGGCTCGACGACCGCCCCTCCTACCTGCCGCCGGTCGGCATCGGCGAGGTGATGCGGGCCGGCTCGGTGATCGAGGTGACCGAGTCCGACCACCCCGGCTACCGGCCCGGCGACTTCGTGGTCGGCACCTTCGGCGTCCAGGAGTACGTGGTCTCCGACGGCAAGGGCACGCTGAAGGTCGACCCGGCGCTCGCCCCGCTCCCGACCTACCTCGGTGCGCTCGGGATGCCCGGCATGACGGCCTACTTCGGGCTGCTGGACGTCGGCGCGCTCAAGGAGGGCGAGACGGTCGTGGTGTCCGGCGCGGCCGGCGCCGTCGGCAGCGTCGCCGGCCAGATCGCCAAGGCCAAGGGCTGCCGGGTGATCGGCATCGCGGGCGGCCCCGACAAGTGCGCCCTGCTGACCGAGGAGCTCGGCTTCGACGCGGCCGTCGACTACCGGGCCGAGGACGTCCGCAAGGCGCTGCGCACCCACGCGCCCGACGGCATCGACGTGTACTTCGACAACGTCGGCGGCGAGATCCTGGACGCCGCGCTGACCCGGCTGGCGATGCACGCCCGGGTGGTGATCTGCGGCGCGATCAGCCAGTACAACAACGAGACGGCCGTGCAGGGCCCGTCCAACTACCTGTCGCTGCTGGTGCGGCGGGCCAGGATGGAGGGCTTCGTGGTGTTCGACTACGCGAAGCGCTACGGGGAGGCCGCCCGCGAGCTGGCCGGCTGGATCGGCGACGGCCGGATCAAGGTGAAGGAACACCTGGTGACGGGCGCCCTGGACGACTTCCCGGCCACCCTGCAGATGCTGTTCCGCGGGGAGAACACCGGGAAACTGGTGCTGGAACTCTCCTGACCCGCGCCCGGCCGGGCCCGCCGCGGTGATCCGCACCGGACCCGGCCGGTTGCTCAGTGCGGGGCGCCGTCGCCGGCCTGGCCGAACTCGGCCAGCGCCTCCTCGACGATCGCGTTCAGGCTGGCGTGGTGGGCGCCCCGCCAGTACACCTTCGCGCAGTCGCCGCACTGCGCGAAGACGTCGAAGGACCGCTCCGTCCCGTCCTCCAGGTGCTCGTGCACCGCCTCCTTGGACGCGCTGCGCAGCAGCCCGTTGCAGGCCGTGCACCTGGTCCACGGCGCCAGCGGCGGCGCGAACCGCGACAGCACGTCCCGCAGCTGCTCGGCCGGGCGGTGGCTGTGGACGTAGGCGCCGGCCCACAGTTCGCGGCGGCGCAGCAGCCCCCGGTCGCGCGAGAGCATCACCCGCTGCTCGGCGGCGGAACGGGTGGCGAGCGCCGGGTCGCCGATGTCGACGCTCTCGTACGCGGCGTCCACCCCGAGCAGCCGCAGCCGGCGCGCCAGCGTGCCGAGATGGACGTCGAGCAGGAACCGCGCCGGGCCCGGCAGGTGCTGAGGCCTGGTCACGGGGTGGACGGAGATCTCCTCGCCGGGGCCGGGGAGGTGGCCGGCGGGCACCTCCCGGCGCTGCGCCGGGCCCGCGTCCAGGACGAACCGGCCCACCTCGGTGAGCGGTACCCCGAGGGACTCCACCAGGTGGCCGAGCGTCGACGCGCCGTCGGTGCGTACCGCGGCTCGTCCCGCCCGGTGCCGGGGCGCGACGAACACGTGCAGCTCAGGGGCGAATTCGAGCCAGATCTCCGGTTTCTCCACGGGCCCAGCATGCCAGCGCGCCGAGCGGCGCCGCCAGCGCATTCCGGGCGGAGAGGCCGGGCCTTCGGGCCGTCAGTCCGCCAGGGTGATCCGGATGCCGGTGGTGCCGTCCTCGCCGCGCCGCAGCCGGCTGCCCAGCAGGGTCACCACGCCGAGCAGGCCGTACTTCTGGCGCAGCAGGGTGCGGTAGGCGGCCGTGCGCTGCGGGGTGCAGATCTCCGCGGTCGCCGGGTACTGCTCGCCGGTCGGGTTGCCGCGCGCGTCGCACGGGCCGACCAGCACGTCGGCCCGGTTGCGGATCCGCTTGACCTTCCAGGAGCCGGTGACCGTCCAGATCCCGAGTGCGTCGCCGTCCCGGACCACCCAGACCGGGGTGGGCACCGGGGTGCCGTCCTTGCGGAAGGTGGTGACGAGCAGGTAGCTGCCGGTGGCGAGGCGGACCAGGCGTTCCAGGCGGTCGTTCGGGGTGGCGTCCATGGCGCGAAGTCTAGGCCCTGGCCGGCGCGCGTAGACAGTGTCTACGAGGCTCTGCTAGAAACACCGCCATGGAACCCGAGAGCTCCCTGCGCGAACGGCTGATCGACGTCGGCGTCGACCTGGTGACGACCGAGGGCGCCGGCTCGCTCGGCCTGCGCGAGATCGCCCGCCGGGCCGGGGTGTCGCACGGCGCCCCGCGCCGGTACTTCCCCACCCACCAGGCGCTGCTGTCCGCCATCGCCCGCCGCGGCTTCGCCGAACTCGGCGCGCGGTTCGCGGCCGCCCTCGACCGCCCGGCCCCGCCGCGCGCCCGGCTGCGCGCGGCCGGACGGACCTACGTCGGCTACGCGCTCGCCAACCGCGGCATGTTCGAGCTGATGTTCCGTCACGACCTGCTCGCCGGTGACGTGCCCGCCGGTGACCCGCCCGACGGCGGCCAGGGCCGGGTCACCGGCGCCGACCCGGCCGACGGCCACCGGCCGCTGCGGGAGTCCACCCGGCCGCTGTTCGCACTGCTCACCGCCCTGGTCGCCGACCACCTGGCCGCCACCGGACGGCAACCCGGCCGCCCCGGCGCCCCCGACCCGGCCCTGGCCGCCGCCGCGCTGTGGACCAACCTGCACGGCATCGCCCAACTCTGGACCTGGGGCAGCCTGCAACTGGTCCTCGACACCGCGCCGCCGCCCGGCCGCGCACCCGCGCCGGACGACCCGTCCGCCCTGCTCGACCGGCTGCTCGACGCCGCCCTCGACGCCCACCTCGGCCCGGCGGACGCATGAGCGGCACCGTACGGCCGCAGCTCGCACTGCTGGTCAGCGCCGCCGCAGCGATGATCGTCGCACTCGACGGAACCGTCCTGACGATGGCCCAGCCCAGCCTGCGCAGCGACCTCGGCGCGAGCGTCGCCCAGGTCCAGTGGACCAGCACCGGCTACCTGCTGGCGGTCGCCGCCCTGCTGGTGGTCGCCGGACGCCTCGGCGACCACCACGGCCACGCCCGGCTGCTCACCACCGGCCTGCTCGGCTTCGGCGCGGCCTCGGCCGGGATCGCGCTCGCACCCTCGATCGGCTGGGTGATCGCCCTGCGTACCGTCCAGGGCGTGTTCGGCGCGCTCCTCCAGCCCGCCACGCTCGCCCTGCTGCGGCTCGCCCACCCCGCCGACCGGATCGGCCGGGCGGTCGCCGTCCGGACCAGCGCGATCGGCGTGGCCGCGGCGGCCGGCCCGCTGATCGGGGGCGTCATGGTCGCCCACCTCGGCTGGCGCGCGGTGTTCGTGGCCAACGTCCCGGTCACCCTGGCCGTCGCCGCGCTCACCCTCATCGTCCGGGCGCCCGGGCCGGCGGTCACCGCCGGACCCCGGCGGCGGGCCGGCCTCACCGGCTCCGCCCTGCTCGCCGGCACCCTCGCGCTGCTGGTCCACACCCTGGTCGGGGTCCCCGCACACGGCTGGGGCGCGCCGCAGACCCTGCTCGGCGCGGGCGCCACCCTCGCGGCCGCCGCCCTGCTGGCCCGCTACGAACGCCGCAGCGCACAGCCGGTGGTGCCGCCCGCGGTCGCCCGGTCCGTGCCGGTCACGGCCTCGATGGCGCTCCTGCTGGTCACCGGTGCGGGCCTGTTCGGCGCGCTGTTCACGGCCACCTTCGTCCTGCAACAGGTCCGCGGCCTCGACCCGCTCGCGAGCGCGCTGCGGATGCTGCCGCTGACCGTCCTGATGGTGCTCGGCGCGCCCGTGGCAGGGGCCGTGCTGCGCCGGTTCGGCCCGCGCGGTACGGCCGCCGCCGGATCCGTCCTGGTGGTACTCGGCGTGGCCGGCCTGGCCCGGCTCGGTGCCGACGGCCCGTGGACCGTGGTCGGCGTCGCCTGTGCCCTGCTCGGCGCGGGCTTCGCCACCGTGATGGTCACCGCCACCGGCACCGTGGTCGGCGACGCGCCGCCCGGCTACGCCGGGGTGGTCGGCGGACTGAAGCAGACGGCCATGAACATCGGCCCGACCCTCGGCATCGCCGTTGCCGTCACGGCCACTCCACCGAACCCCGCCACCCCGGCGGCCACGGCCCCCACCTTCCTGGCCCTCGCCGCGCTGGCCGCCACCGGCCTGCTACCCGCCCTGCTGCTGCCCCGCCGGACGGCCGCCCCGGCCGTCGTCGGGCCTCCCGGCCGGCGCGCCGACGGGCCGTCCGCCGACCGCGCGGAGCGGGCACCGGCGGCCTGCTGACGCTCCGTCGGGACCCCGCCGCCGGGCGAACCGGCCCCGCGCCGCCCCGCCGTCGTCGGCGACGGCCTCCCGGCCCGAAGCCGTCCCGGGCCCGCCTCGGCCGGTCAGGGAGCGCCGTCCCGCTCCGCGGACCCGCCGCCGAGCAGGGGGGAACTGCTGCCGTCCAGCAGGATCCTGGCGACCAGCTCCGGGTTGTCGCCCATCGGCACGTGGCCGCAGTCGACCAGTGGGATGAAGCGGGCGCCCGGCAGGAGTCGGCGGGCCCGGCGGCCCTGGACGTTCGGCAGCAGCCGGTCGCGGGTGCCCCAGGCGATGGTGACCGGGACGTCCGGCGGGAGGTCGGCGGGGAAGCGGGTCGCCTGTTCGGCCCGGCCGGCCAGCAGGGTCTGCCGGAAGCCCGGCGCGTCGAGCAACGCCCGGGTGTCGAGCAGCAGTTCGCGCGGGTCGAGCCGCTCGGGACGGCCGTAGATCATGCCGAACATCAGCTTGCGCCCCTGCGCGGATTCGGCGAGCCGGGCCCGGACCGGTTCGGGGGTGCGGGCGGCGATCCGGTGCAGGTTGAGCACGCCGGACGCGTAGCGGTACCCGGCCGCGCGGTAGAACCCGGCCGGTGACAGCGCGGTGGCCGAGGAGACCAGGCCCTGCCGGGCGGCGTGCAGGGCGAACAGGCCGCCGAGTGAATTGCCCGCCACGTGCGGCCGTTCGACGCCGATGGACCGGAGGAAGTCGCCGAGCACCGTCACCGCGCTGGCGATGGTGTACGGCATCCCGGCGGGCAGCGGCGGCGAGGCGCCGAAGCCCGGCAGGTCGACGGCGATCACCTCCCGCTCGCGGGCGAGCAGGTCCAGTACGGGCTTCCAGCCCTGCCAGCGGTGCCCGATGCCGTGCAGCAGAAGCAGTGGCGGGCCGTCGCCCCGGCGCTCGTGTACAAGGTCCATGGCGACGAGGATAGGACCGATGTTACCCATCGGTCACCCCGTTGTGAGAACTTCCGTCAATAGTCCGCCCGGCCGTCCGGAGCCCGCCCCCGTAACCGGGGTCCGCCCCGGCCGCCGCCCGCAGCACCTCCACCAACTCCGGTACGAACGGCGCCGCCACCCCCACGTCCGTGGCCCGCCGATAGGCCGGATGCCCGGCGTACGAGGGCAGTTCGCGCAGCGCCCGCAGGCCGTGGTAGCCGGCCGGCCGGGGCTCCCGGGCGGCGGGCGGGCCGATCGGCCGCCCGGCCGCCACCGCGTCCAGCGACCGCTCGAACAACTGCTGGCAGGCCTGGATCCCGCGCAGCAGCACCCGGTGGAAGCGGGCGTCGGCGGCGAGCGGGAAGGGGAGTTCGGCGAGCACCCGGCCGGTGTCCACGCCCGCGTCGACCTCGTGCAGCGTCGCGCCGTACTCGCGGTCGCCGTTCAGCAGCGCGTACGCTACGGCGGCGGACGGCAGGCCGCGGTGCTGCGGCAGCAGGCCGTTGTGGATGTTGTGGATCCGCAGGCCCCGGCCGAGCAGCGGCTCCCGGAAGATCAGCCGGTTGTTGACCGACCACACCACGCCGTCGGTGGCGTGGCCGAGCAGCCGGTCCGCCACGGCGTTGACGTCCGAGGTGGCCGTGAACGGCACCGCGCGGCCGTCGGCGGCCCGGTCGTGCGGGCGGTCGTCGGGGTCCTCGGAGACCACCAGGTCGACCCGGTGGCCGGTGGCCAGGGCGTGGGCGACGGCCCGGCGGAGCAGGGCGCCGCGTCCCACGAAGATCACGCCACCACCTCCCCGGTTCGGACCGGGCGGGCCCGGAGCGAGCGGGCCCGGTGGACGGCAGCGACCACCTGTCCCAGGGTCAACTCGCCCAGCGAGTCGCCGATCCCGTCCAGCAGCCGGTCCGCCTCGCCGGGCCGCAGCAGCCCGTCGCCGACCGCCGAGAGCATCTCCAGCACCGCCAGCGAGTCCCCGCCCAGCTGCTGGAAGCCGGACCGGCGGTCGATCAGGGCGCGGTCGACGCCGAGCACGTCGGCCCAGAGCGCGGCCACCCGCTGTTCGACCTCGTCGGCCTCCGCCACCGGGCCCGGCACCGGCCCGGCCGCCGGGGCGGCGCCGGAGGCCGCCCAGGGGTCGGGCAGCGCCGCCAGGTCCGTCTTGCCGCTCACCGTCCGGGGGAAGTCGGCCACCGGGACCACGGTCGCGGGAACCAGGTGGGCGGGCAGCCGCTCGGCGAGGTGGCCGCGCAGCTCCGCACCGAGGCCGGGGTCGTCCACGCGGCCGTCGGCGGCCAGCACGTACGCGCAGAGCGCCGGACTGCCGCCGCCCGGCCGCTCACGGACCGTCACCGCGGCGGCGAGCACCGCCGGATGGCCGGTCAGGGCGGCCTGCACCTCGGCCGGCTCGACCCGGTGACCGGCGATCTTCACCTGCTCGTCGCACCGGCCGGCGAACTCCAACGAGCCGTCCGGGAGCAGCCGGCCGAGGTCACCGGTACGGTAGCGGCGGACACCGTCCGCGCCGACCGGGAACCCGGCCGCCGTCAGGTCGGGCCGGCCCAGGTAGCCGCGCGCCAACTGGACGCCGGAGAGCAGGATCTCGCCGACCGTACCGGCCCCGGGCGCGGTGACCGGTTCACCGTCGGGACCGGCCAGTTCGACCCGGACGGACGGCGCCGGACGCCCGATCGGGATCACCGGCCCGGTCTCGGTGCCGTCCAGCACGTGCGCCAGACAGCCCACGGCGGCCTCGGTCGGCCCGTACCCGTTGATGATCCGCGTCGCGGGCCCCGCCCGCCGCGCCGCCCGTACGGCCGCCGCCCGGGTGAACCGCTCGCCGCCGACCAGCAGCGTCCGCAGCCCCGACAGGTCGAGGCCGTAGCGCTCGAACAGGTCCAGGTGGGTCGGCGTCACCGCGAAGGTGTCCGCGCGGTGGAGCTCCAGTGCCTCCCGCAGCGCCGGACCGGTCGGCTCGCCCGGCACCAGCACCGCCGCACCACCCGCCAACAGCGGTACGAACAGCGGAAAGCAGGAGATGTCGAAGGAGAGCGAGGACAGGAAGGCGAACCTGGTCCGCCCGTCCACCCCGCACAGCCCGCCCGCCCACCGGACGAAGGCGAGCAGGCTGCGGTGCTCGATCTGGACGCCCTTGGGACGGCCGGTCGAGCCCGAGGTGTGGATGACGTAGGCGAGCCCGTCCGGCTCGGGCTCGGGCAGCCGGACCCCGGCGAGCGGATCCGGGCCCTGTGCCGAACCGGGCGCGTCGGCCGGACCGGGCAGGCCGGGCACGTCGTCGAGCGTCAGCACCAGGTCCGGGGCGAAACCCCGCGGCACCCGGCCGAGCAGCCGGCGCTCCGTCACACACCCGGCCGCGCCCGACTCCCGCAGCAGCTGGGCGATCCGCGCGTCCGGCTGCTGCGGATCGAGCGGCAGGTACGCGGCCCCGGCCTTGAGCACACCCCACAGCCCGGCCACCCCGGCGGGCGTACGCCCCACCAGCAGGCCCACCACCGCCTCGCGGCCCACGCCCCGCCGTACCAGCTCCGCCGCGACGGCGTCCGAACGGCGGTCGAGTTCGGCGTAGCCGACGGCCCCGGCCGGCCCGTCCAGCGCGACGGCATCCGGGGTCCGGGCCGCCTGCCGGCGAAACAGCTCCACCACGGTGGCGGGCTCGCGCGTGGACCCGTCCACGGGGGCGGCCGCTGCCGGTGCCGCGCCGCGGGCAGCGGACGACCTGTCGGCTCGGGCGGCCGTTCCGGTCCCGCTCCGGCGGACGCCGAGTCCGGTCGCGGTGCCGGGCCCGGCGGTGCCGGGTACCCGGAAGGAGCCGCCGGCGGATCCGGGCCCGTCCGCCTGCTCGGCTGCGTCGGCCGGGCCGTCGGCGCGGGCACCGGGCCCGCCCGCGGGGGCGGCCGGCCCGTCCGCTGGCGCGGCGGTTCCCACGCCGGCCGCCATCGGTCCGCCGTCCGTGGGCCTGCGGCTGCTCCCGTCGGCAGCCCCGCCGGCGGTCCCGGTCCCCGCGAGGGCCGCCACCAGCCGGTCCATCAGCCCTTCGGCCTGTTCGGCCAGCTGCGGGCCGCCCTGGAAACCGACGGTCAGCTCGGTGCGGTCGGGCAGTTCGACCGCCACGCACGACACCGGCACCAGCGGCGCGTGCACCGGCAGCGCGTACACCGTGCGGGCGGTGAAGCCGCCGCCCGACCAGTCGGCCGGGTCGATCCGGCCCAGGTGCGAGACGACCGCCGACGCCAGGTGCCGGTCCCGGCGCCGGGCGACGCCCTGGCCCGTACGCAGCAGCGCAGCGACGACCGGCAGCGGCAGCCGGGCGAGCGCCGATTCGAACCCGTCGGCGAGCTCCCGGTGCCCGGCCAGGGCCCGCAGCAGCTGAGACTGGGCGCCCTGCCACGGCTCGCCCGCGCCGAGGTCGAGGAAGAGCGGCAGCGTCAGATTGCCGGTGGCGGGCGGGCCGTCGTGGTGGCGCCGCAGGTCGGCGGGCACCATCACCCGGGCGTGCGGCGCACCGGTTGCGTCCGCCACCGCCTGCGCCAGCCTGGCGGTGAGCGCGGTGTACCGGCCCGGCAGGGTACGGCGGCGCCAGAGCGTCCGGGCCGCTCCACCGCGCCCGCCACCCGTGTCCTGCACGGCGGTACCCACGGCGGTACCGGCGGGTGGCGCCAGCGGCGAGGGCCGGTCGAGCATGAGCACGGGACGGCGGCCGGTGGCCCCGGTCCGCGCCAGCAACGCGGCGTCGGTGAGCGGGGAGCGGGCCGGCCGAGGGGCCTCGCCGCGCAGCGCCCGGAACACCTCTGCCGCCCAGAGCCGGGCGCCGTGCCCGTCCATCACGCCGTGGAAGGCACGCAGCACGAGGGTGGTGGCGCCCGCCGCGCCGGGCAGCAGCAGGACTTCGCACCCGGGTCCGCGGACCAGGTCCATCGGTTCCTCCAGCAGCGACGTGCCCTGCCGCAGCTCGGGGTCGGGCACGCTGCCCGGCGGTGCGATCCGCAGCTGCGGCGGCCGTCCGGAGTCGATCCACTCGCGGCCGCGGCGCACCAGCCGGGAGCCCGGGCAGGCCTCGGCGGCGGCCGCCACGGCGGCGGCGAGCCGGGCGGGGTCGAGGGTGCCGGTGCCCTCGACCACGAGGTGGAGTGCCATCGCGCTGCCGAGACGGTGGGCGCCGAGGTACAGCCACTCGGTGGGGGAGACCGGCCGGCGGAAGGCCGGCCCGGCCGCCCGGTCGGCGGCCGTGGTGTCGTGCAGAGTCATCGCGGTGCTTTCTGGACGTGTCGCCCGGCGGAGGGCTCGGAATGTCGGCGGTGCGGGCGGCCCGGGCGGTTGGGGGCGGCCGGTCAGCGGACGGCGCGGACGAACTCCTCGGCCCCGCCGATCGATTCGACCCACTCCTGCAGCCGTCGCAGGCCGGTCTCCTGGTCGGTCACCGCCCGGTACCCGAGGTCCCGTTCGGCGGCCGCCGTGGAGTAGGTGGTCGACCGGGTGAGCAGGGCGACCGAGTAGCGGCTCACCGGCGGCTCCCGGCGGGCGGCCAACGCCGGTACCCGCCACAGCAGTTCGACCGAGGCCACCAGGGCGTCGCGGAGCGGCGGGGGGATCCGCCGGGTCGGCGGGGTGCCGCCGAACAGCGCGGCCAGCCGGGTGAGGAAGGCCCACAGGTCGGTCTGCTCCCGGTCGGCGACGAAGTACGCCCGGCCGCCGACGCGTTCGGCCGGGGCCCCGGCGGCGAGCAGCGCGGCCAGTACCGCGTTGTCGCTGTGGCACAGCGAGACCAGGACCCGGCGGCCGCCGGACAGGTCGGGCAGCCGTCCGGCCAGCATCCCGGCGAGCAGCTTCGGCAGGAATCCGGCGCGGTCCCGCGGACCCCAGATGCCGCGCGGGCGCAGCGCCACGGTGGTGAAGCCTGGCCGGTCGGCGGCGAGGACCAGCCGCTCGGCGGCGGCCTTGGTCTCCGAGTACAGGTTGAGCCAGCGCTCCGGGTAGGCGGTGCTCTCGTCGATGCCGAGGCGGTCGCCGTCGTCCGGTCCCATCAGCGCGCTGGGGCTGCTGATGAAGACGAACCGGCGGGCGCCCGCCTCCCGGGCGGCGCTCAGCAGCCGCTCGGTGCCGGTGACGTTCTCCGCCGTGAACTGCGCCCGGGTGCCGAAGTCGGCGACCCGGGCCGCGCTGTGGTGCACCACCTCCACGCCCTCGACGGCGCGGCGCAGGGACTGCGGGTCCCCGAGGTCGCCGTGGGCCAGCTCCAGGCCGGGGACGGTCCGCAGCCTGCTCAGGTCGCTGGTGGGCCGCACCAGTGCGCGGACCTCGTGCCCGGCGCGCAGCGCGCCGTCCACCAGGTGCCCGCCGAGGAAGCCGGACGCGCCGGTCACCAGGACCTTCACCGGACCTCCAGCGCGTCGGCCGGCGCCAGGGGTGCCACCGGGCGGGCGGCGGCGGGCAGCCGCCGCCACCAGGTGGCGCCGTACAGCATGGTGAGCGCGGTGGTCGCGGCCGGGCCGTGCCCGGCCGCCCGCCCGCGGGGGAGCGCCGCGGGGATCTGCGCGGCGTGCACCACGACGCTCAGGAAGGCGTCGATCCACCACAGCGCGGCCAGGACGGGCTGGTCGACTGGGTGCAGCAGCCCGGCCGCCAGGTAGGCCCAGCCGGCCAGCGGTACCGCGCGCAGCGCCCGGCCGCGCCACCGGCCGGAGCCGTCCAGGCGTCCGGCGGCCCAGCGGGCGAGCTGCTCCCGTCCGATCTTGGCGTTGTGCCGGACATCGACCGGGAACCCGGGGTGCCGAAGGAAGAGGTCCAGCCCCGCGGTCTGCGGCCTGGCCGCCCCGAGATCCCGCAACTCCGCCGTCAGTTGCAGCCATTGGCGGTCGGTCAGCCCGGGGTCGGTCTCCACGCACACCACCGGGCGCTGGGCGCCGGCGGCCCCGACGCCGACCAGTGCCGTGCGCCGGACCAGCGGGTGGGCGTTGAACACGCCCTCGCAGGCCACGGTGTACAGGTCGCCGTCGGCGGTGCGCACCCGCTGGGTACGGCGCCCGGCGAACCACAGCCGGCCCTCGGCGTCGAGCCGGCCGAGGTCGCCGGTGCGGTGCCAGCGGGTGCCGTCGGCCTCCTCGTGGATCTTGTGCGCGGCGTCGGCCGCGGGTGCGGCGTGGTAGCGGGCGCTGACCTGACCGCCGCTCACCACGATCTCGCCGACGGTGCCCTCCGGCACCTCCAGACCGTCGTACCAGGACGGCTGCGGGCCGTCCGAGATCTCGACGATCCGGACCCGGGTGCCCGGGCCCGGGCGGCCGAAGCAGGTGCCGGCGCCGAGCGGGCCCATGGCGGCGGTCCGGGCCAGGATCTCCGCGGACTCGATCGAGGTGATCGGCAGCGCCTCGGTGGCGCCGTAGCTGACGTGGATCGCGGCCCCGGGGTCCAGGACGCGCCGGAGCGTGCCCACCACCTCGGCGGGGACGGGCGCGCCGCCGGACACCACGCAGCGCAGGTCCGGCAGTTCGGTGCCGTGCGCGGCCAGGTGGTCGGCGAGGCGGCGCAGCAGTGCGGGGGAGGCGAACATGGTCGAGACGCGGTACCGGAGCATCGCCGCCACCAGCGGCCCGGGGTCGGCCCGGCCGACCTTCGAGGGGGCGAGCGGCGCCAGCACCAGCGTGGAGCCGAACAGCAGGTCGAACACGCCGTAGAGCGGCAGGGTGACCAGTGACACCTCGCCGCGGTCGCGGTCGTGTGCGGCCCGGACGGCGGCCGCCATCGCGGCCGCCATCCGGTGGGTGTACTCCACGCCCTTGGCGGGACCGGTGGAGCCCGTGGTGAACCCGATCATCATCAGGTCCTCGCCGCCGACCTCGGCCCGCTCCGCCGGCGGGCCGCCGGGGCCGCCGGTGCGCAGCGCCGCGAGGGTGTGCCCGCCCCAGCCCCAGCGGCGGCCGAGGGTCACCTTCACCCGGACCCCGGAGAACGTGCGCCGGCCCAGCACCCGGACCGCGTGGGCGAGCGGCGGTCCGACGAACGCCTCGGCGCCGACCGCGCGGTAGCAGTGCAGCATCCGCCGCACCCCCATGCCCGGATCGACCACGACCGGTACCGCGCCGCGCCGCAGCAGGGCGAACAGCAGCACGAAGAGGTCCGGTCCGGGGGCGGCCATCAGCACGGTCCGGGTGCCGTGGCCGATCCCGATCCCGGCGAACGCATCGGCCAGCACGTCGACCTGTTCCTGCAGTTGCCCGTAGGTCAGTTCGCGGTAGCGGACGGATCCGTCGGCGTTCCGGCCGTCCGGGTGGACGATCGCGGTCTTGCCGGGGAACGTGCGGGCGTTGTGCGCCAGTTGCTCGGCGAGACCGTGGGCGCCGGTGAGCAACTGCGGCCCCGGCGTGGCCGCGGTGGCGTTCGGGTGCACGGTGGTCATCGGGTCCACCGTTCCTGGGGGCGGTAGGAGACGCAGGCCGCGCTCGGGCCGGCGCCGACGGCGACGAACAGCAGCTGGTCCACGTCCTCGGGCAGGCCTCCGGTGATGGCCCGCAGGTAGCCGAGGATGGGTGCGGCGGTGTGCGGGAGCCCGGCCCCGGCGCCCGGCGGGTCGGGGGTGAGCACCCGGTCCTCGGGCAGGCCGAGCCGTCCGGCCAGCCGCAGTCCGAAGTCGCTGGTCGGCCGTGACCCGATCACCAGGGTGCGCCGCAGGTCGAGCCCCTCGTCGCGGACGTAACCGAGGGCGGTGTCGGCGGCCAGGTCGAGCAGTTGGGTGGCGAAGCCGGGGTCGCGCCGGACGGTGATCCGGTTGCGGCCGTCGGCGCGCATCCCGGCGGTCGGCAGGTATCCGGCGGTCGCCGAGGGGTCGTCGGACCCGCCCGTGCGGACCGGGCCGAAGCCGTCGGCGGTGGCCGACCGCTCCAGCAGCAGGGCCGCACCGAGGTCGGCGTACGGGTAGTCATCGTCGGGGTGTTCGGCGTCCGGTGCGCCGCGCCCGCCGGGGTGGACGTCGGCGGCGGTCACCAGGACCCGCTCGGCACCCCCGGCGACCAGCATGGACTCGGCGACCTGGACGGCGTTGAGCACCCCGCAGGCGCCGTTCATCAGGTCGAAGGAGAAGGCGGCGCCCGGCACCGGGTGGGCCAGGTAGTCGAGGTTGATCCCGGCCTCCTTCTGAACCAGGGCGCCGACGGCGGGTTCGAAGGTGTTGTGCTCGCGGTACACGCCGACGTTGATCAGGACGCCGACGGCGTCCGGCGACAGCCGGGCCTCGGCCAGGCAGGCCAGGGAGGCCTCGCCGGCGAGCTGGACGGCGCGGGCGGCCGAGGCGCGCGGCGGTGCGACGACCGCGGCGGCGGTGATGACGATGGCCATCGTTCAGACCCCCAGATGGGTGATGGTCGCGGACAGGGCGCCGGTGACCAGCCCGGAGGCGGCCGGTACCAGCAGGTAGCGGGCGCCGCGGCGGGCGGTGCCGGCCTTCAGGTGCCGCTGCAGTGCCAGGAAGTGGGAGGTCGTCGCGGTGTTGCCGAACTCCTCGACCACCGAGAGGGAGTGCGGCATCGGGGTGCCGAACTCGGCCTCGCCGGTGCGGTTGGCGTACTCCACGAACCGGGTGCCGACCTGGTGCTGGACGATGTAGTCGAACTCCTCGTCCGCGAACGTCCGTCCCAGCTTGGCGAGTTGGTCCCGGTGGAAGGCCGGCCACATGCGCAGCCGGTCCTGCTTGTGCATCTGCCGGTTGTCCGTGTAGAGCGCGATGCCCTCGGTCCGGTCGCTGGGCATGCCGAGGCACAGGTGCGCGTACTCGGCGCAGGTCATCAGGTCGATGTAGTGGATCCGGTCCGCGTCGTCGACGGCCCGGTCCAGCACCACGGCCGCCGCCGAGTCGCCGACCGACAGCGAGGCGAACTGCGGGTCGTAGGAGTCGGCGATCTCCCGGGCGGCCGTCTCGGCCACCCTGGTGGCCTGCTCGCCGCTGACCACCAGGCCGGTGCGGACGGCGCCGGAGCGGATCATCCGGTCGAGCAGGTGGACGCCGGTCATCATCCCGGCGCAGGCGTTGGAGACGTCGAAGTGGACCGCGCGGCGCGCCCCGAGCTCCTTGGCGAGCATCCCGGCGAAGGAGGGTTCGAAGTAGAAGTCGTCGCCGTCCTTGAACCGGGTGATCGAGGCGGAGACCACCACGTCCAGGTCGGCGGGGTCGTAGCGGGAGTGGCCGAGCGCGTCGCGGGCGGCCTTCAGGGCCAGCCCGAACGAGTCCTCGCCGGCCTCGGGCCGCGGGTCGTAGACCCGGCGCTCGGCGACGCCGGTGATCCGTTCCAGGTCCACGTCCGGCATCGCGGTCACGGAGGCGAGCAGCTCCCCGGTGGACCGCACCGTGGGTGGCATGTACGCGCCAAGGGCCTCGAAGCGACTGCCCCGTGCGTCGGAGGTCATCTTTCCTCTTTCATCTGCTCGACGGTCGGCGGAACCCCGCTCGGACCGGACCCGTCGGCGGCGCCGGGCAGGCGTCCGCAGCCCGGGCGGGCCCCGGGGTCGGGTCGATGGCGACGCCGACGGCGGACGGGCCCTGCGGCCGGTCATCTGGTCACAACGGAACGTTACCTGACGGTATGTTGCCGACGGGTAACCAGAAGTGATTCAGTGATGACTGTCACTCAGATATGACAAGCGCACATGCCAGCACGCATGCCAGCGCGCACGCCGGTGAGGCGCGGGCGGGCAGGGGAGGGCCGGACGCTCCGGGTGCCGCGGCCGGGCGCCGGGTGAAGACTGGGAGGTGCGAGGGCGGCCGGCCCCCGCGGCGGCCCGGCACGGCGCGGTCCGCCCGTCCCGAGGTCCCACCCATGAGTGCTGAACCGATCCGGGTCGCCGTCGTCGGCGACTGCCCGCTCTACCGGTGCGGCCTGACCGGGGTGATCGACTCCGCCGCGGACCTGGAACTCGCCGTCGACGCACGCGGCGCCGAGGAGGCCGAGGACCGGCTGATGCCCGGCGACGTGGTGCTGCTGGACCTCCAGCTACGGCCCTCCTACCTGGCGGCCGTCGTCCACCGGCTCGCCGAACGCGGCGCGGCCGTCCTGGTGCTCTGCTCCGACGAACAGGGCGCCATCGGGCCGTCGATGCAGGCCGGCGCCCGCGGCTGCCTCAGCCGGCAGGCCGGCGAACCCGAACTCCTCGCCGCCGTACGGCTGGTGGCCAACGGCTGCGAGTACGTGTCGGCCGTGCTCGCGGTCCGCCCGTGGTCACAGGCCGTGTGCCGGGTGACGGAACGTGAACGGCAGATCCTCGAACTGCTCGCCAACGGCGAGACCGACCACGGCATCGCCGAACGCCTCGGCATCAGCGAACACACCGTGCACTCGCACCTCGACCGGCTCCGCGACAAGATCGGCTCCCGGCGCCGGGCCGACCTCACCCGGTTCGCCATCGCCAACGACATCATCCCGGGCCGCTGACCGTGCCCCGCCCCGGATCGGCCGCCGCCCAGTAGCCCGGATCCGACGCCGTCCTGGCCCGCAGGTCCGCCCGCACCCGGGTGGCCAGCCGGCCGGTGTCCCGCCGGTTCAGCATCGCCCCGATCCCCGCACCCACCAGCATCGGGATCATCGACGGCAGCTTGCGCAGCGTACTGCGGGTGAGCCGCTTGCGGACCTTCTGCCGCACCTCCGCACCGACCGCCAGGCCCGCCAGCGCCACCGCCCCCGACGGGTGCGACAGGGCGGAGGAGTCGATCCCGCGCCGGTCGGCCCAGGCGGTCACATAGGCGACCGTCCGCTGCGACGCCGTCCCGGTGGCCGGTACCCCGTACACCTGGTGCAGCTCGGCGATCAGCTTGATCTCGACCGCCGCCACCACCAGCGTCTCCGCCGCGATCTCCACCGGCATCGCGGGCGGCACCGGCAGCATCGCGGCCGCCCCGATGCTCGCCCCCACCGCACCCGAGGCCCGCAGCGCACCGGTCACCAGCAGGTCGGCCAGCGCCTCCGGCCCGTCCGCCCCCGGGTGCTGCGCCCGAATCGTCGCCAGATCGCGGATCGGGATCCGCGGTGCCTGCACCAGCAGCCGGTCCGCCAGCGCCCGGCTGCCGTACCCCGCGCCCTTGGCGGCGGACGTCCCGCCGCGCCCGAGCGCCCGCGCCGTGCTCGCCACCAGGTCGGCGGTGCGCCGTACACCGCGCTTGCGGGCGGTGGCCGACTCCTCCTCCAGCTCCGTGGAGAGGGCGGCGAGTTCGCCCGCCGCGGCCTGCGGGGCCAGGGCATCCGCGGGCGGCGGGCCGGAAGCGCCGGCCGGGGAGGGATCGGTCGGGGAGGGATCGGACGGGTCAGGATCGGGCGGCCCGGAGCGCCTGCGGAGAAGTCCCATGCCTGTGCCTCTACCCGGACGCGACGGCGGCACGCGGCCGCCGGCCGACCGGCGGTGGACGGGTCTGCGGTGGACGGGTCAGCGGTGGACGGGTCAGCGGCGCGGGGCAGGGCGGTTCGCCCGCCCGGCTGCCGCGGCTCAGCGTCTCGCCCGCCGGCGGGCCAGGAACCAGCCGATCACCAGCCCGGTCAGCAGGGTGACGGTCAGCACCACCCAGAGCGGGAGGGTGACGGTCGGCACCCACAGCCGGATCGACACCGAGTCGGTGTTGACCGCGATGAACCAGACGGCGAGCACCGTGAGAACGCCGATACCGATCGTGCGGAGCCGCATTTCCCGCCCCTTGACCGACAGCGTCGACGGGGGGTGCGACTCAGAGGTTTTCCGCGCCATGCTCCCAGTATGGGCCGATCCGTCCCATCGGTCCCGGCCACCGGCTCGGCCACCGTCCCGGGCCCGCGATCCGGCGGACACCGCCGCCGCCCCGGGCCCGAGCCATCATCCCGAGCTATAGAGAAAAGCTGGACCTCCCCAGAGAACTCCCTGGTTCCGCCGCACCCCGGCGGCTGCCAGCCTCGACCGCGTGACACACTCCGGCACCATCAGCCCCTCCCAGCACACCGCCCCCTACGCGGACGCCCTGCTCGCCACCACCGGCGCCGACTGGCAGCGCCTCAACGTCCCCGGCCACGGCGCCGACGCCACCCGCGCCTCCGGCCTCGCCGCCCTGCTCGGCGAGGCGCCGCTGCGCCTCGACGTGCCGCCACTGGTGGACGGCATCGATCTGGGCCCCGACAGCCCGCTGGACCGGGCCCGCACCCTCGCCGCCGAGGCCTGGGGAGCACGCCGCAGCTGGTTCCTCACCAACGGCGCCTCGCAGGGCAACCGGATCGCCGTCCTGGCGGCCCGCTCGCTCGGCGACACCCTGGTGGTGCAGCGCAGCGTCCACTCCAGCGTGGTCGACGGGCTGGTGCTCTCCGGGCTGCGGGCCGCCTTCGTCCACCCCTCGGTCGACCCCGGGCTGGGCATCGCGCACGGCGTCACCGCCGCCGGCCTCGCCGAGGCGCTGGCCGCCCACCCGGACGCCGCCGCCGCGTACGTGGTGACCCCCAGCTACTTCGGCGCGGTCGCCGACGTCGAGGCGCTGGCCGCGACCGCGCACCGGGCCGGCGTCCCGCTGATCGTCGACTAGGCCTGGGGCTCACACTTCGGCTTCCACCCGGCGCTGCCCGCCGGTGCCCTGGCGCACGGCGCCGACCTGGTCGTCTCCAGCACCCACAAGCTGGGCGGCAGCCTGACCCAGTCAGCGATGCTGCACCTCGGCGAGGGGCCGTTCGCCGACCGGCTCGAGCCGCAGCTGGAACGGATCTTCCACCTCACCCAGTCCACCAGCGCGAGCGCCCTGCTGCTGGCCTCGCTCGACCTCGCCCGGCGGGCCCTGGCGACCGGCGGGCCGGCCATCGGCGAGTCCGTCGAGGCGGCCGACCGGATCCGGGCCGGCGTCCGGGCGGCCGGCCGGTTCGCCGTGGTGAGCGACGGGTTCGGCGCGTTCCCCGACATCGTGGCCGCCGACCCGCTGCGGGTGCCGATCGACACCCGCAGGGGCGGGATATCCGGCCACCACGCCCGCAGCCTCCTGCTGACCGAGCACCGGATCATGGTCGAGGTCGCCACCGACTCGGCGATCGTCGCGGTCCTGGGAGCCGGCTCCGCCCCCGACCCGAGCCGCTTCCTGGCCGCCCTGCACGCGCTGCCGGGGCCGCCGCTCGTACCTGCGGAGCCCCTGGCCGGTCCCGCGGGCGCGGACACCTTCGGCGGTCCCGCGGCGCCCGGGATCCGGCTGCCCGCGCCCGGGCCGGTCAGGCTGACGGCCAGGGACGCGTTCCTCGCGCCGAGCGTCACGGTGGCCGCCCAGCGGGCGGTCGGCCGGGTCAGCGCCGACACCCTGGCCGCGTACCCGCCGGGCATCCCGAACGTGCTGCCCGGCGAGGTGATCACCCGCGAACTGGTCGAGTTCCTCCAGTACACCGCCGCCACCCCCGGCGGCCACGTCCGCGGCGCCGCCGACCCCGGCGTCACCACACTGCGGGTCGTCGCCGAGGACCCCGGTCGGCACCACTGACCACCGCGGGGCCGTACCGGAGGGCGGGCCTCGGCCCGGCGCTCCGGGCTCGGCGCTCCGGGCTCAGCGGTCCGCCACGGCCCCGGCGTCCAGTACGGCAGCCTGCGCCTGAAGGGCGGCGAGCAGCGTCCGGGCGGCCTCCAGCACCCCGGACCGCGGTATCGCGACACCGATCTGGCGGGTGAGCGCGAGACCGTCCAACTCGCGCACCACGATGTCCTCCCGCGGCCGCCCGAGCCCGAGCCTCGGGACCAGGGCCACCCCGAGACCGGCCGCGACGAAACCCTGCATCACCCCGTAGTCGTCGGTGCGCAGCGCGTGCAGCGGCTCGAAACCTTCGCGGGCGCAGGCACGGCTGAGCAGCCGGTCGCACGGGTCGGCGTCGGTGGTACCGACGATCCAGCCCTCGTCGCGCAGGGCGGTCAGCGGTACGCGGTCGGCTGCGGCCTGCGGATGGCCGGCCGGGAGGATCAGCAACAGCGGATCGTCCAGCAGCCGGTGGACGGCGAAGTCCTCGTCCAGGCCGAGCCGGTCGCCGGGCTGGGAGAACACCAGCGACAGGTGGAGTTCGCGGTCACGGAGCGCGGAGAGCAGTGCGGGGAGCTCGCCCTCGGTGAGCGAGATCCGCACGCCGTGGCCGTGGACCTGCCGTACGGCGGGCGGCAGCAGCAGCGCACCGGCGGTCGGGAAGGTGCCGACCCGCAGGGTGACCGAACCCAGTTCGACGAGACCGCGCAGCTCCTGTTCGGCCTGCCCCACCCGGGCGAGGACGGCCTCGGCGTGCGGCAGCAGCGCCTCGCCGGCCTCGGTCAGGGTGGCGCCGCGGGGCCCGCGGTCGACCAGGCGGGTGCGGAAGTGCGCCTCGAGGGTGGTGAGATGGTGCGTCACGGTGGGCTGGCTGTGCCGCAGCGACCTGGCGGCCGCGGCGAGCGACCCCTCCCGGGCGATGGCCCGCAGGACGTGGAAGTGGCGCAGTTCGAGCACGGCGGGCCTTGCTGTGGGCGGCTGACGACGGAGGACTGCCCGGGCGCCCCGCCGTCGCCCGGGCCGTGCCCGGCCCGGGGCGGGGACGACGACCGCACCGGGCGGGCAGGATTCCGGCAGCATAGGACAGCACACCGCCCGCCCGGCCCGCGGACACGCCGCCACCGGCGCCGCCACCGCCACCCCGCCCCCGTAGCCGTGCGGCCCGGGGCGCCGGCGGGGCCGACCTCAGCGCGGCCGCCCCGCGTCGGCCGTCGTGTCGTGGGCGCCGCGCAGGCGGTCGAAGTCGTACGGGTCGTGCGCCGCGAACAGGTCGATCTCCGTGCCGTGGCCCCGCGCGAGTTCGCGCAGCCGGTCCCGGTTGGCGAGCCGGGCCCGGTGGTCGGTCGCCACCAGGCGCTGGAAGGCGGCCAGACCCGGTGGGCAACCGGGGGCGGTGGGGGAGACCTCGCGGTGCGAGAAGTAGGCGTCGCCGCAGTGCAGCAGCCAGCCCCCGCCGGGGCGGCGGACCGCCACGCCGCAGTGCCCACGGCTGTGCCCGGGCAGCGGGACCAGCACCACCTCGGGGACCGCCCCCGCAAGCGGCCGGGCCGCGGCGAAGCCGTACCAGGCCTCCCCGTCCGCCCGGTGCTCCACCCAGCGCGGGCCGTGCGCCCACTGGGCGGGGCGGTACCGGTCCCGCTCGCCGCGGGTGGCCCTGGCCCGGGCCGCCCGCAGTTCCTCGGCCAGCACATGGACCTCGGCCTGCGGGAAGTCGCCCAGCCCGCCCGCGTGGTCGAGGTCGAGGTGGGTGACCACGATGTGCCGGACGTCCTGCGGGTCGTACCCGAGGGCGCGTACCTGGTGCACGGCGGTCCGGGCGGGCGACAGACGCGGCCGCATCGCCGCCCGGAAGGCGAGGCCCAGCCGGGCCGGGTCCGCGACGTCGCCGGTGCCGAAACCGGTGTCGACCAGCACCAGCCCGTCCCCGGTCTCGACCAGCAGGCAGTGGCCGACGACCCGGGCGGTCAGTGCGCCGCCGCTGCCGAGCAGCGCCCGGCCGCCCGCCGGGCACATCCCGGCGCAGTCGAGGTGATGGATGGTCATGCCGCCTCCGTCAGGTCCTGGGACGCCTACCGGCGAGTAGGGGCCCACTGTCCCGGCTGACCACCCGTCCCGTCCAGTGCCCGGCCGCACCGCGCAGCCCTCGTCCCTCGTCGGACGCCGTCCCGGCGCCGGTCCGGCCCGCCCCGCGCCCGAACGGGCGAACTCGCCGCCGTAGGCCTGCCCCTCACGGACGCCGGCCCGCCGCTCCCCGACCCTGGGCAGATGAACACCGCCCCCGACCGCGACGCGCCGCCCGGCCGGACACCCGTACGCCGCCGCCTACGGGCCGCCGCCGCAGAGCTGCGCCACGGCACCGCACCGCTGCCGGCCGCGGCCCGCCGGGCCGTACGGGTGACCGCCGCCGCCTGCGCCGGGTTCTACGGGTGCCTGTACGGGCTGGACCTGCCGGTGGCGGCCACGTACGCGCTGTTCGCCGCGGTCGCACTGGCCGGCCTGTCCCGGATCCCGGGCACCGGCCGGCAACGTGCCGCGGTCATCTGGCGGATCCTGCCCGCCAGTTGGCTGCTGATCAGCCTCGGCACCCTGCTCGCGGTCCGCACCTGGGCCGCGGTCCTCGGCATGCTGGTGATCGGCTTCGTCCTGGCGTTCGCGGCGGCCGCCGGCCCCCGCCCGGCCGGAGCCGCCCCCGGCCTCCAACTGCTCTACATCCTCCCGTGCTTCCCGCCGTACGAGCCGCACACCCTCGGCGACCGCCTCGGCGGCGCCACCCTCGGACTGCTGCTGCTCATCGCCGCCGAGGCCCTGCTGCTGCCCGACCCGACCGGCCCCGGCTACCCCGCCCTGATCGCCGACGCCGCCGACCTGGCCCGACGCTGCACCGGCGAACTCACCGCCGCACTCTGCACCCTCTCCGCCGACACCCGCGAGGCCGCCGCCTCGGCCGGCCAGGCCCTGCGCCCGTCCCGCACCCCGGAGGCCGAACGCCCCGCCTCGCCGGGCGTCCGGGCCCGTGCCCTCGCCGACGCCGGGTGCGCGGCCCGCGTCCTGCTGGCCCGCCTCCTCGAAATGCCCCCGCTGACCCCGCCCGGCGACCCGGGCCGCCCCGACGCCACCGCCGATGCCGACGCCGATAGCGATACCGGTAGCGGCGCCGGAGCCGGCACCACCGCCGACGCCGGTGCCGAGCTGCTCGCCGCGGTCGGCGCCGCGACCGACCGGGCCGGATCGGAAGTGCAC
>NZ_JBEZIR010000071.1:0-44427 GCF_040651175.1 Kitasatospora sp. NPDC048540 | reverse complement strand
CGCGCGGGCCCGGCCGCGCGCCCCGCGGCCGCCCGGCCGCCCGCCCCCCCGGGGGCGTGGCAGCCGGGCGGCGCCGTCGGGTCAGCTCGGCGGGGCGGCGTCCTCCGCCGGGGCCACCGGGGGCGCCGGGGGTGTCCCCGGTGCGGTGGCCGGCGGCGCCGGAGCGGCCCACGGGCCGGCGCCCGTCACCCGGACCGGGGCGGCCGCCCGCACGGCGGCGGGGCGCGCGGCACGGCGCCGCAGCAGCACCCGGACCAGTACCCCGACCGGCACGGCCACCAGCAGGAACGGCGCGACCGCCGCCAGCGCCACCAGCAGCCCCTGGACCAGCAGCACCAGGACGTGCCAGCCACCCGCGGCGGCGTGTCCGACCGAGGCCGCCAGGCCGGTCCTCTTCTTCGCGGCGGGCTCCGGCGCCGGCGCCCGTTCGGTGTGCAGCTCCAGCGTGATGGTGGAGAAGGAGGTCCGCGCCGACAGCTCCTGCTGCTGGCGCTTGAGCGACTCCAGGTCGGCCTCGCGCCGGCTCAGCTCGCTCTCCAGCGACACCACCTCGGCCAGCGTCTTGGCGTCCGCCATCAGCGCGCGGACCCGGTCCACGCTCGCCTGCTGGGTCTTCACCCGGCTGTCGACGTCCACCATCTGCTGGGTGAGGTCCTCGGCCTGGCTGGTCAGCCGGAGCGTCCTGGTACCGAGCGCGGCCAGCTGGTCCAGCATCCGCTGGTGCCCGGCGGAGGGCACCTTGAGGGTCAGCTGGGCGTCGCCGGCGGACACCGACTGGCTGCCGACGTAGCCGCCGGCCGCCTGCACCGCGTCGGTGGCCGCGGTCACCGTCCGGCCGACGTCCTTCACCTCCAGGCTCAACTGGGCCTTGTACTCGATGTACTTGGGGTCCACCGCCGGGGCCTGCGCCGCGCCGCCCCCGGACTGCTTCGCGTCGGCCGGCGCCTTGCCGTCCGCCGCGGCCGGCTGCCCGCCGCCCGGGGCGGCCACGGCCGGCGCCGCCGCCCGGTCGCCCGTCGCCGACTTCGTGCTCCCCGAGTCCGCCGAGCAGCCGCTCAGCAGGAGCACCGCCGCGACCCCCACGGCTGCCACGATTCTTCGTCCCGTCACGATTCCAGGCCCTCCCCGTTGTTCTCGGCCGCGCCCGCCGTGGGCGCGTACTGCGGGTTCGACGCAGCCGCCTCCCCGCAGGATCCCGTCGGTTGGTCCCAACCCGGTCACGTACCGGACGCGTTCGGATGTAGAACGGCGGCGTGGACGAGATCAGCGGGGGACTGTTCACCGGACTCGCGCTCCAGGCCGACCGGATGGCGATCGGTCAGGCCGCGCACCGCGCCGGCGCGCCACCTCGCGGGCGGCCGCGGGGGGCGTGGGGAGGAGGCCGGGCGGGTCCGGGAGCTGGTCGCCGCGAGGGCCGCGGACGGGCTCAGCCGCGCGCCGTCTGCTCCACCACCCACGCCAGATAGCCGGGACTGCCCGCCGTGACCGGCGTCGCCAGGACCTCCGGGGTGTCGTACGGGTGGCCGTCCACCAGGTGCGCCTCCAGCTCCGGATAGCGCGCCACGGTGGTCTTGAGCACCACCCGCCACTCCCGTGCCGTCTCCAGCTCGCCCTGCCACCGGTAGACGGAGGTGATCGGGCCGTCCACCTGGGCGCAGGCGGCCAGTTTGGCGGTCACTGCGGAGCGGGCCAGCGCGGCCGCGAACTCCGCGCTGTCGGTGGTGGTCGTCACGGTCAGCACGTCGGTCATACCGCGATCCTGGCACCCCCGGGTGGTCCCGGTCTCCTTCCGTCCGTCCGCCGGACCCCGCCACCGCGGCCGGTCTACGCTGCCGGGCAGATGATCGTCCGTCGATGTGGACCGGGGGCAGGGATGACCGAGCGGCTGGCAGTGGTGTCGGGTGGCGGCAGCGGGATCGGGCGGGCCATCGCCGGCCGGCTCGCCGAGGACGGCTGCCGGGTGGTGCTGCTCGGCCGCCGTGCGGAGCCGCTGGAGCGCGCCGCCGGGGAGATCGGGCGGCTCACCGGGCCCGGTACGGCCCTCGCCGTCCCCGCCGACCTGACCGACCCCGGGCAGGTGGAGGCCGCGGCCGCCCGGATCCGGGCGCTCGGACCGGTCGACGTCCTGGTCAACAACGCCGGTGCGATCATCACCCCGCCCGCCGACGACACCCTCGCCGCCCTCGCCGACTCCTGGCGGCGGGACCTGGACACCAACCTGCTCACCGCGGTGCTGCTCACCAGCGCCCTGCAGGGTGCGCTGCGCCGGCCCGGGGGCCGGCTGGTGGTGATCAGTTCGGCGGCCGCCCAGCGCGGCGGGGCGGGCCCGCACTCGGCGGGATCGTACGCGGCGGCCAAGGCGGCCCTGCACGGCTGGGCGTTCGGCCTGGCCAGGCAGCTCGGTCCGGACGGTGTCACGGTCAACGTGCTCGCCCCCGGGTACGTCGCCGACACCGAGATCTTCGGCGCCGGCTGGACCCCGGAGTTCCACGCCGGCAAGGTCGCCGACACCCTGGTCGGCCGGGCCGGCACCCCGGCGGACGTCGCGGCCGCCGTCGGCTACCTCGCCTCGCCCGACGCCGGCTACCTGACCGGCCAGGTCATCGGCCTCAACGGCGGCGCGGTCCTCGGCCGTTAGACCGCGGAGCCCGCCCGCCCTCCTGCCTGCCCGGCTGTCCGGCTGTCCGCCCGCCCGCCGGGCTGTCGGTGTGCGGCACTAGCATCCCCGGCATGACGACCCACGGCACGGCGGCGCCCGGCTACCGCATCATCGGCGCGGACGAGGCCGAGGCCCGCTTCCAGGTCTCGGCCGAGGTCGAGTACCCGTTCCGGGAGTTCGCCGACGAGCAGGAGATCCGCCTCTACGAGGGCGGGCTCGCCGTCCCCGGCGACCTGGCGGCGGAGAGCGACGGCGACTGGGTCCCGTACAACGTCATCGTCGACGGCGACCTGACCGTCGGCGGCGCGCTGGACTGGTGGGACTCGGCGGGCGGCAACTTCCTGCTGGTCACCGGCGGTCTGACGGCCCGTGCGGTGCTGCTCTCCGGCTGCCCCAACGTGGTGGTCCGCGGCGATCTGACCGCCGCCGACGGCGTCCAGGGCAGCTACGGCGACGACGGCGGCCTGCTGGTGGTCGGCGGCCGCACCACCGCACCGGTGGTCATCAGCGGCCTGTACTTCTCGATGTCCTTCGGCGAGCAGCCCGCCGCGCTGCTCGCCGCCGACCCCCACCGCACCGACCGCCCGGTCGACTTCACCGACGACGAGCTGGACCAGGTCGTCCTGCCCGCCCTGCTGGACGCCGACGGCGACGTGGACCTGCGCCGCACCGCCGCCGAGCTGCGGGCCGGCCGGACCGTGCTGCGGCCCGGCGTCCGGCCCGCGCACCTCGCCGCCCTCGACGAACTGGACGCCCTGCTCGTCCGCGCCGGCGAGATCACCGAACTCGACCTCTCCGGCCGCAAGCTGCGCGGACTCCCGGCGCAGCTGTTCCGCTTCCCCGCGCTGCGCTCCCTCGACCTGTCCGACAACCCGGACCTCGGCGACCTCGACCCGCGCCTCGGCACCCTGACCGCCCTGCGTGAGCTCGACCTCTCCGGCACCGGGCTGCGCCGGCTCCCCGACACCGTCGGCGACCTGGCCGAGCTGCGGGTGCTGGACATCTCCGGGAACCGCTTCGAGGCGCTGCCCGACCGGCTCGGCGCCCTCGCCCGGCTGGAGGTGCTGCGCGCGGCCGACCTGAGCTGCGCGGTGCCCGAGGCCCTGGCCGGCCTCGGCGCGCTGCGGGAGCTGGACCTGTCCGCCCTGCAGCCCGGCGGGTACGACGACCCGGTCGCCTTCCCGCTGCCGGTGACCGCCCTGACCGGCCTGCGCGAGCTGTCCCTCGCCCGCACCTGGCTCACCGAGGTCCCGGACGCGCTGCTGGCCCTGACCGGGCTGGTCCACCTCGACCTGCGCGGCTCGCTCTCGGCCGGCCTCCACCGGCTGCCCGACCTCGCCCGGCTGCCGCACCTGCGGGTCCTGCGGCTGAGCGGCCACACCCCCTGGACCTTCCAGCCCGAACCGGACCACGCGCTGCTGGACGCCGTGTGGGGCATCACCACGCTGGAGCACCTGGAGATCGACCGCTGGGGCGAGAAGAAGAACGGCGGCCGGATCCTGCGGCCGGCCCTCACCGCCCTGCCCGACGACGCCTTCGCCGCCACGCCGGGCCTGCGCCGGCTCGACCTGTCCTTCAACGAACTCACCACGCTGCCGGAGTCCTTCTTCGCGCTGCGCCACCTCGAAGCCGCCGACCTGCGCCGCACCCGGCTGGACCACCGCACCGCCGAGCGGGTGCGCACGGTCTTCCCCCTGCTGCGGTCGCAGTTGCGGGAATGAGCCGCCCGGGCTGGTTCGTGGCCGGTCCGTAAGACCTGGAAGACTTCCGGGCATGGCAGAACCTCATGTCGTGCCCCCTGTCGTGCCGCCCGTCCTGCCGCCTGCCGTGCCTCATGTCGTGGTCGTGGGCGGCGGCATCGCGGGACTGGCCGCGGCCGCCTTCCTGAGCGGGCCGCCCGGCGGCGCCCCCCGGGCCCGGGTGACCCTCCTGGAGGCGTCCGGGCACCTGGGCGGCAAGCTGATGTCCGGCCTGGTCGGCGGGGTCCGGGTCGACCTCGGCGCCGAGTCGATGCTGGCCAGGCGGCCCGAGGCGGTCGAGCTGGCCCGCCTGGTGGGCCTGGACGCGGAGCTGGAGCCGCCGACCACCGCAAAGGCCGCGGTGTGGACCAGGGGGGAGCTGCGCCCGCTGCCGGCCGGCCAGCTGATGGGGGTCCCCGGCGACCTGGCCGCCCTGGCCGCCTCCGGTGTGCTCTCGGCCGAAGGCCTGGCCAGGGCCGGCCGGGACGTCCCGGCGGAGCTCGGCGAGGACACCGCCATCGGCCGCTACGTCGCCGAGCGGCTCGGCCGGGAGGTGGTCGACCGGCTGGTCGAGCCGCTGCTCGGCGGGGTCTACGCCGGCCGCTCGGACGAGATCTCGCTGCGGGCCGCCGTCCCGCAGCTGCTGGCCGCCGCCCGGGACGGCGGTCCGCTGGTCGACGGCGTGCACCGGCTGCTCGGCCGGGCCCACGCCGCGGGCGGGGCCGCCGGCCCGGTGTTCCAGGGGCTGCGCGGCGGCATCGGGACCCTCCCGGAGGCCGTCGCCGCGTACTGCCGCAAGGCCGGTGCCGACCTGCGCACCGGCACCGCGGTGTCCGGGCTGGCCCGGACCGCGGACGGCTGGCGGGTGACCGCCGGCGAGGAGGAGTTCACCGCCGACGCCGTGGTGCTGGCCGTCCCCGCGCCGCAGGCCGCCGCCCTGCTGCGGGCCGAGGTCCCGGCGGCCGCCGCCGAACTGGCCGGGGTGGAGTACGCCGGGATGGCCCTGGTGACGATGGCCTTCCACCGCGCGGAGCTGGACCGCCCGCTCACCGGCAGCGGCTTCCTGGTGCCCCCGGTGGACGGCCGTGCGATCAAGGCCGCCACGTTCTCCTCCAACAAGTGGGGCTGGCTGGAGCGCGCCGCACCCGACGCCTTCCTGCTGCGCACCTCGCTCGGCCGCCACCGCGAGGAGCAGGCGCTCGGCCTGCCGGACGGGGAACTGGTCGCCCGCTCGCTCGCCGACCTGGACCGGGCGGTGGGCCTGCGCGCCCGGCCGTACGACACGGCGGTCACCCGGTGGGGCGGCGGCCTGCCGCAGTACCCCGTCGGGCACCTGGACCGGGTGGCCCGGATCAGGGCCGCGGTGGCGGGCGCGGGGGCGCTGGCGGTGTGCGGCGCCGTGTACGACGGGGTGGGCATCCCGGCCTGCATCGCCAGTGCCCGCCGGGCCGTCGACGAGCTGGGTGGCGCCGGCGGCGCCGCCGACCCCGTGCGGGGCACCCCGCACGGTGAAGGGAGAATGGACGCATGACTGAGACCACTGCAGACCAGCCCGTGAAGAAGAAGGCCCGTGACCTCAACCAGGTCATCCGCTACACCATGTGGTCGGTGTTCAAGCTGAAGGGCGAGCTGCCCGAGGACCGGGCCGCGCTGGCCGCCGAGGTGGACGAGCTGTTCGCCCAGCTCGACGCCAAGGACGTGACGGTGCGCGGCACCTACGACGTCTCCGGGCTGCGCGCCGACGCCGACCTGATGATCTGGTGGCACGCGGAGAACTCGGACGACCTCCAGGAGGCGTACAACCGCTTCCGTCGCACCGCTGTCGGCCGGGTGCTGGAGCCGGTCTGGTCGAACATGGCGCTGCACCGCCCGGCGGAGTTCAACAAGTCGCACATCCCGGCGTTCCTGGCCGACGAGCGGGCCCGCGACTACGTCTGCGTCTACCCGTTCGTCCGCTCCTACGAGTGGTACCTGCTGCCGGACGAGGAGCGCCGGGCGATGCTCGCCGAGCACGGCATGATGGCCCGCGGCTACCCGGACGTCCGGGCCAACACGGTGGCCTCCTTCGCGCTCGGCGACTACGAGTGGCTGCTCGCCTTCGAGGCGGACGAGCTGCACCGGATCGTCGACCTGATGCGCGACCTGCGCCCGTCCCGGGCCCGGCTGCACGTGCGCGAGGAGGTGCCGTTCTTCACCGGCCGCCGCAAGCCCGTCGCCGACCTGCTGGCCGGCCTGGCCTGACCGCCGTCGCGGGCGGCGCCGGCCTCAGTGCAGCAGCGCCGCCCGCAGCCGCGCGTCCGGTACGGCCTGCGGGCCGACCATGGCGACCGCTGTGAGCAGCTCGCGCTCGGCGTCGTCGACCGGTCCGCCGTGCTGCTGCGGCAGCCGCGCCGCCCGCAGCACCCGCTGTCCGGCCGGTGCGGCCCACCGGGTGTACGGGTGCACGTCGACCCGGGCCATCAGCAGCGTCCCGCCGGTGAGGACCAGCGGGAGCGCGAACCAGGCCGCCGCGGGCCCCGCCGTCCCGGGCCCGCCCAGCAGCAGAGCCACCGCCAGCAGGGCCAGCGCCGCCAGGAACGCCGTCCTGACCTGACGGACCGCCAGCACCGTGGCCTCGCGCACCCGTGGCGGGGTCGCCAGCCCGGCGGCGGCGAGCCGTTCGCCGATCTCCAGCACCGTCGGGTGCCCGGCCAGCGCCGTGCGCAGCCGGGCGGTCCGGCACTGGCCGTCGCGGCCGACCGAGCCGATCAGCGCCCGCTCCAGCCGGCTGCGGCCCTGCGGGTCGACCACGGTGGTCCAGCCGGTGTGGGCCAGGTGCAGCCGGCCCCGGGCCGCCATCAGCACCAGTACCAGGTCGACCACCCGGGTCGGCCCGCCGGCCAGGTACGCGGTCTCGTACAGGCCGACGCCGGCCGATCGCCCGCTCGCGTCCGCCGGGCCGTCCGGGTCGGGGCCGAAGGTGGCGGCGACCCGGACCAGCCGCAGGCAGGAGAGGACGGCCGTGACGCAGGCGGGGATCAGCAGGAGCAGCCACATGGGGCTGTTGTATTCCGGTCCGGGACACCGGCGGAACACAACCCCGGAGCGCGATACCGAACTGTGACCGAACCGTCCCGGTCAGGACCCGCAGCCGCCGCCACCGCCGCAGCTGGATCCGCAACTGCTGCTGGAGCCACAGCTGCTGGACGATCCGCAGCTGGACGAGGAGGACCCGCAGCTGCTCGACGAGCCGCAACTGCTGCTGGAGCCGCAGCTGCTGGACGATCCGCAGCTGCTGGAGGAGGAGCCGGAGTCCGAGCTGCTGCCGCACCAGACGGCGGTCGAGCAGGTGGAGCCCGAGGAGTCCGACGAACCCGCCGAGGGCGAGCCGATCCGCGGCAGCAGGCTCTGGCGCAGCACGTCGTCGCCGAGCACCGCCGCCCCGCCGAGCGCCACCCCGCCGAAGAGCAGCAGGTCCGCGGTCGAGGTGGAGCCGGTGTCGTGGGGCTGCCAGGGCGCGCCCTGCTGCATCAGCGCCAGCTGCCGCTTGCCGGCCGGGGTGATCCGGGCCCGGCCCGGCCGGGTGGACACCAGACCGATCAGACCGACGATCAGCAGGACGGCGAACGCGGGGAACGGGGGGAAGGAGAAGTCGTTCTCCTCGGAGATCCGGTCGATCCAGGCGAACGAGGCCATGACCGCCAGGACGACCGTGGCCGCCATGGCAAGCAGCCAGAAGCGGCGGGCCCGTACCACCGCCCGGTGCAGGTCCGGACGGCGCATCAGGCCCCGGTCGGCGAGCCGGTCGCCGATCTCCTGCACCGCGTCCGCGCGGGCGACCTTGCGGCGCAGCGCGTCGAGGTCCAGGCGCCGGGCCGGGCCGGCCGCCTCGATCAGTGCCGCCTCCACCGCGTCGCGCGGCGCCGGGTCGGTGATCGTGACGGTCCGGTCGCGGGACACCACGATCCGGCCCTCGCGCTCCATCCGGACGATCGCCGTGTCGGCGACCCGGCCCGGCCCCCCGGCCAGGAAGGCGGCGTCGAACAGCGCCAGGCCGCGGCCCGGCAGCCCCTGCGGGTTGGGGACCCGCCGCATCCGCCGCAGGGCGGTGGAGGTCCAGATCATGCCCACGGCCACCAGGGCGCAGGCGATGAGGAAGTGTGTGTGCCACATGGTGTGTCGTCCCCCGTCGGATGGGTCGTGAGGTGGTGCTGCGGCCGGCCGGCGGGCCGGCCCGGCTCAGCGGCCGAAGCGGCGGCGCAGCCGCCCGGTGCCGGCCGGCCGGAGCCACTGGGTGAGGGCGCCGCGCCACGGTGTCGCGGGCTCGGCGGTCAGCGCCCATTCGGCGAACGCCCGGGCGTCGGCCCGGTAGCCGCCGCTCTGCCGGTGCTGCCGCGCGTACCGGCGGAACAGCGGGTCGTACGCCTCGCCGAGGATCGCCGCCAGGTCCGGGGCCACCCGGGCGACGGTGTCCCGGCGCTTGGCGGCCAGGCCCTCGGCCTGGGTGCGGACCTGTTCGGGGTCGAAGCCGTCGGGCACCGGGCCGTCGGCGACGAGGGCGGCCAGCAGGTCGGTCTGCTGCCGGGCGAGCCGGGCGCGGGCCATCAGCAGTTCGGGGTCGGCCTCGCCGTCGCCGCCGCGCAGCACGTACTCGTCGCGCTCAGACATGCTGCACCTGCTGGGTCAGGACCCGGCGGATGGCGTCGAGTTCGCCGGCCAGTTCGGCCGGCGGCGGGAAGTCGGTGTCCCGCTCCAGCAGGACGCCGGGCGGTGCGGTGCGGGCGCACAGTTCGGCCAGCACCTCCAGGACGGGTGCGGTGACCGGATGGGCGTGGGTGTCGTGCCAGACGCCGCCGCGCTCGATGCCGCCGGCCACGTGGACGTAGGCGATCGCCTCCAGCGGCAGCCGGTCGAGTTCGGCACTGACGTCGAGGCCGAGGTTGACCCGGTTGGTGTGCAGGTTGGCGACGTCGACCAGCAGCCGGACCCCGGTCCGTTCGACCAGTTCGGCGAGGAACTCGCCCTCGGTGAACTCGTCCTGGGGCCAGCGCAGGTGGGCGGCGATGTTCTCCAGGGCCAGCGGCACCGGCAGCTCCTGCTGGGCGATCCGGATGTTCTCCGCGATCACCCGCAGCGACTCCCGGGAGCGCGGCACCGGCAGCAGGTGTCCGGCCTCCAGGCCGCCCGCCCGGACGAACGCCAGGTGCTCGGTGACCAGCGGCGCGGCGACCGCCTCGGCCACCTCGGCCAGCCGGGCCAGCCGGGTGCGGTCCGGCGGCTCGGCGCCGCCGAGGCCGAGCGAGACGCCGTGCGGGACGACCGTGACGCCCCGGGCGCGCAGTGCGGTCAGCGACTCGGGCAGGTGCCCGGCGCAGATGTTCTCGGCGACCACCTCGACCCAGTCGAGGCCGGGCAGCCGCTCCACCACGGTGTCGATCTCGGACCGCCAGCCGATGCCGACGCCCAGCCGGGGTGCGGTCGCAGCCGCGGTCGCGGTGCGGTCTGTCATGGTGACGCCTCCTTCCGGAGGTGCTGCCGAAACGGCATGGGAGAGGAAAGACAGGGAAGAAGGGCAAAGGTACCGGCCCGGGCGGGGGGCTCCGTCGCGCGCCCGCCCTGATGCTGAGGGTGTATCCCCGGGGGCCCACTGCCAACCCGTCCCCGGCAATCTCAGAGCTGAACTTGAGCTTTCCGCGGGGCCCCGGATATTTCAGCGGCGCCCGGCCACCGGAGTGGCTAACGTGGCCCGCCTATGACTGTCACCGTCCGTGCCTTCCGCCCGTCCGACGCCGTCGCGGCGACCGCCGCCCACCAGGCCGGCCGGCCGCATCTGATCTCCACCCCCGAGGTGGTCCGCTGGCTGGCCGCCCGCCCGCACTACCACCTGCTGGTCGCGGAGTCGGACGGTCTGGTCGTCGGTTCGGCCAGGTTCGGCGAGCTGACCGACAGTGTCACCCCGCACCAGGCCTTCCTCAACGTCAGCGTGGTGCCGGAGCACCGCCGCCGCGGCGCCGGGGCGGCGCTGCTGGCCGCCGCCGAGCAGGTGCTGCGGGCCGGGGGCACCACCCAGGCGCACGGCTGGGTCGACGACCGGCCGGGTGACCTGGCCTTCGCCGCCCGGTACGGCTACCGCGCGGGCCGCGTCGCCTACTTCGGACACCTGGACCTGACCGCCGGCCTGCCGCCGCTCACCCCGCCGCCGCCCGGCGTCGAACTGCGCCCCGCGGACGCCTTCCTGGCCGACCCGTACCCGCTGTACCTGATCGACGTGGCCGGGTCCCTGGACGAGCCGGGCGACCTGCGGCTGGACGCCCAGCCGTACGAGGAGTGGCTCGCCGAGGTCTGGGGCCGCCCGGACCTCGACCGCGCGCTCACCACGGTCGCGGTGGCGGACGGCGTCCCGGCGGCGCTCAGCGCGGTGCAGACCGACGGCGCCACCCGGTACTGGTCGGCCTTCACGGCGACCCGTCCCGAGTTCCGCGGCCGGGGCCTGGCCAAGCTCGCCAAGCTGGACTCCCTGCACCGGGCCCGCGCGGCCGGCCTGACCGCGGCGTACACCAGCAACGACGGCACCAACGGGCCGATGCTGGCGATCAACGCCTGGCTCGGCTACCGGCGTTGCGCCGGCGAGCTGAAGCACGTCCGGGACCTCGCCTCCTGACGGTGTCGGGCGGCTCCGGCTACTCGATCTCCACGCCGTGGGCGCGGGCCAGGCCCGCCAGGCCGTCGGACCAGCCCTGGCCGACCGCGCGCAGCTTCCACACCTCGTCGGCGGCGCCGGCCCGGTGCCGGTAGACCTCGGCGACCAGCATCGCGGAGATGCCGGGGTCGGCGGGCGGCGTGAAGGTCCAGCCGGTACCGGCGGCGCCGCGCACCTCCAGCCGGGCGTCCCGCAGCTGCCCGCAGTCGGTGCCCGCATCGGTGTCCATGTTCACCGAGACGGCGACCCGCTGCACCGCGGCCGGCAGCGACCGCGGCCGGATGGTCGCGGTCTCGGTCGCGAGGCCGCCGGACGTCCCCTTCGGGCCGAGCACCACGGCGCCGCCGGCCGCCCGCAGCTGGTGGTAGAAGACGAAGTCCTGGTCGCCGCGGACGGTGCCGTCGGCGGTGAGCAGCAGCAGCGTGAGGTCGGCCTCGGCCCCGGCGGCGCCGAACACGACGGACAGCTCGGCCAGGTCGGCGTCGGGCAGGACGACGTTCTGCCCGGGCGCCAGCGGCTCGGCCCGCGCCGCCCGGGCCGGGACGCCGCGGGGCCGCGCGGCACCGGCGGTCCCGGGGCGGGCGCCGAGCCGGCCGGACAGGCCGTGCTGGTGCAGCAGTTCCACCAGCTGTTCGCCGTCGACCAGGGTCAGCGGCTTGCCCTTGACCCAGTCCCGGGAGCCCTTGCCGAAGGTCGCGGTGGTCACCAGGATGCCCTTGTTCGCGCCGTGGTGGACCCGGGTGGCGTCCAGGTCGCGGACCGCGGTCGGGTCGACCCGCCCCCGGTAGCGCTTGGCCTGGATGACGATCTGTCCGCCGGTGATCGGGTCGGGGTCCTCGGCGACCACGTCCACGCCCTGGTCGCCGCTGCGCGCGGTGGTCCTGGTGAGGAAGCCGCGGCGGCGGAACAGCTCGGCGACCAGTTCCTCGAACTCCAGCGGGTCCATCACGAACAGGTCCGGCTCCTCGCCGTCACCGGACGGCGGTCGGAGGGCCGCGACGGGCGCCGCGGGCGCGGGCGCCGCGGCGGTGGTGTCGGCGGGTCGGGCGGGTGGGACCGGCTGGAGCTTCTCCGGGCGGGCCGAGAGCGCCCCGCCGAGCCCGTCGACCAGGCAGCTCACCGGTTCGACCCGGTCCAGCGCGAGGGACAGCAGACCGGTCCGGGTCACCGTGACCGACAGCAGGTACCGCCGGTCCGGGCGGCCGGTGGCCGGATCGGGCGCCGCCACGTAGCCGTTGAGCGCCACCGAGTCGAGCAGCCCGTCGGCGTCGGCGCGGAAGAGCTCGGTCAGCACCCGCAGCGCGCACTGGGCCAGTACCTCGCGGTAGACCTCCTTGCGTTCGGTGGCCGGCCGGTTCACCTCGGCCTCGCGGTCGTCCGCCTTGACGTAGCGGTAGCGGGCCAGCGCCGGGACGACCTCGTACCCGGGCAGCAGGACGTCGACCGCGAGCAGCCGCCGGTCCGGCTCCCAGACGGCCGAACTCTCCTGCGGCACGCCGTCGGGCCAGTCGCCGCGCCAGGCCAGCGCGGTCTCGAAGTACTCCGCCACCGCGGCGGGTTCGCCCGCCGAGAGCCGGGCGGCCAGCCGCCTGGCCGGTTCGCCCTGCGCGGCCGCCGACCGGCGCTGCCCGGCGGCCCAGGCGTCGTACTGCGCCCGGTACTCCTCGAGTTGGCGCAGCCGTTGCTGCTCGGCGGCCTGCGCCGCGTACCAGTCGTGCTCGAAGCGGGCCCGGGCGTGCGCGAGCCGGTCCTCGTACTCCCGGCGGATGCCGGGGTCGAGCAGCTGCTGACCGGTCGGCGGGACCACGTGGTACCAGGACTGGTCCGGCAGCGTGACCGGCACGCCCAGCTGCCCGGGGTCGAACGGGGCCGGCTCGACGGCCTGTCCCAGCTGCGCCAGGCCGAACGCCGGACCGGTCAGCCCCTGCGCCAGGATGCCCCGCAACTGCGCCATCCGGGCGTCGAGTTCGGCGGTCCGCCGGGCCGCGTCGTCCTCCCTGGCCTGCCGGTACGCGCGCAGCGCCTCGCGCTGCCCCTGTGCGGCGGCACGCTGGGCGGACCGCTGGTCACGTTCGTACCGGGCCTGCGCCGCGGCGGCGGAGCGGCGCTGGGCCTCCGCCTGGCGGTGCTGTTCGCGCTGGGCCTGCGCCAGCATCCCGAGTACCCCCGTGCCGTACCGCTGTGCCACCGCGCGCCTCCCCGCCGTCCTGACCGATGATCAGTCTGGCACGGCGCGGGCGGCCCGGCGGTGGCGGTGATCGGACGGTTACTCAGCGGCTTCCGGGCGCGCCCGCCGCCCGCCGGCACCGCGCCGCCCGGACCCGGTCCCCGCTCAGCCCTCGGCGGGCCGCAGGGTGAGCGAGATGCTGTTGATGCAGTACCGCTGGTCGGTCGGCGTGCCGTAGCCCTCGCCCTCGAAGACGTGCCCGAGGTGGCCGCCGCAGCGGGCGCAGCGGACCTCCACCCGGCGCATGCCGAGCGTGGTGTCCTCGATGTACTCGACCCGGTCCCCGGCGAGCGGCGCGTAGTACGAGGGCCAGCCGCAGTGGCTGTCGAACTTGGTCTCGCTGCTGAACAGTTCGCTGCCGCAGGCCCGGCAGGCGTACACCCCGACGGTCTTGGTGTCGGTGTACTCGCCGACGTGCGGGCGCTCGGTGCCGGCCTCGCGGAGCACGTGGTACTCCTCCGGGGTCAGCTGGTCGCGCCACTCGGCGTCGGTCTTCTCGATCTCGTAGCTCACGGCTGGCTCCCCGGCTCGCTGGTGTCAGGCCTGTCGCTCGCAGACCCGGCGCGCCTCCCGCGGATCGGGCCGGGCCGGCGACGCACCGCTGCCGGTGCGTGGACGGCGCCCCCGGCCGCCGGCCGGGAGCACCCCCATCCTGCGCCCGGCGGGCGCCCGTCCGGTACGCCGCGGGCCGCCCGGGCCCGATCCGTAAGACACGCGTTAGCTTGCAACGTCCGCGAGGCGCGCCAGAATTTCGGGGCCCAGGTTGGTGACGTCACCGGCACCCATGGTGAGCAGCAGGTCGCCCGGCCGGGCCAGGCCCGCCAGCAGGGCGGGGGCGGCCGCGAAGAAGTGCTCGGCGGTGACGTCGGCACCGGCCCGGCGGGCCGCGTCGATGATCAGCTCGCTGGTGACACCGGGGATCGGGTCCTCGCGGGCCGGGTAGATGTCCAGCACCACCGAGGCGTCGGCCAGCGCCAGCGCCTGCCCCATCTCCTCGGCCAGCTGCTGGGTGCGGCTGAACAGGTGCGGCTGGAAGACCACCAGGACCCGGCCGGTGGCGGCCTCCCGGATGGCCTCCAGGTCGGCGGTCATCTCGGTGGGGTGGTGGGCGTAGGAGTCGATCACCTGGACGCCGGCCGCCTCGCCCTTGAGCTGCAGACGGCGGCGGACGCCGGTGTAGCTGCCGATGGCCTTGGCCAGGTCGGCGGCCGGGACCCCGAGGGCGACGCCCGCGGCCAGCGCGGAGACCGCGTTGTGCGCGTAGTGCCGGCCGGGCACCGACACCGTGAAGACCAGCTCGGCGCCGTCCAGCTCGACGGTGACCTCGCTGGTCATGCCGCGGGCGACCACCGAGCGCACCCGCACGTCGGCGTCCTCGGCGGCGCCGACGGTGACGACGTTCAGGCCGGGCCGGCCGGCCACCCGGGCGGTCAGCTCCCGGGCGCCCTCGTGGTCGGCGGAGACCACCAGGGTGCCGCCGGGCACGATCCGGCCGACGAAGGTCTCGAAGGACTCGTAGATCTCCTCCATCGACGCGTAGTTCGCGTGGTGGTCCAGCTCCACGTTGAGCACGATCGCGACCTCGGGCGCGTACTTGTGGAAGCTGCGGTCGCTCTCGTCCGCCTCGGCGACGAAGATCTCGCCGGTGCCGTGGTGGGCGTTGGAACCGGGGGCGTCCAGGTCGCCGCCGATCGCGTAGGACGGGTCCAGGCCCAGCTCGGCCAGGCTGACCGCGAGCATGCTGGTGGTGGTGGTCTTGCCGTGGGTGCCGGCCACCGCCAGCGCCCGGCGCCCGCCCATCAGCGCGGCCAGCGCGTCGGAGCGGTGCACCACCGGGATGCCGCGCTCGCGGGCGGCGGCCAGCTCCGGGTTGTCGGTGCGGATCGCGCTGGAGACCACCACGCTGCTGGTGCCGGCGGGCAGGTTCTCGGCGGCGTGGCCGATGTGCACCTCGGCGCCGAGCTCGCGCAGCGCCAGGACCGTCTCGGACTCCTTGGCATCGCTGCCGGACACCTTGGCGCCGCGCACCGCGAGGATCTTCGCCAGGCCGGACATGCCGGCGCCGCCGATACCGATGAAGTGCGGGGCGTGCAGGTCGTGGGCGGCGTCGTTCAAGAGAGTGCTCCGTACTCGGGTGCGGCGGGGCGGCCGTGGCGGCAGGACGGCGAATCGTCCTCGCGGAGGATCCGCAAGGACGATTCTGCACTACCGGACGGTGGGGCCTAGGAGTCCCGGGCGAACAGTTTCAGGACCGGGACACCCACCTTGTGCCGGGCCTGGGAGGCCCAGTCCCGGTGGAAGAACTCCTCCACGAAGTGCGGGGAGGTGAGCACCAGCACCTCGTCGGCCCGGTGCTGCTCGACCACCTCGCGCAGCCGGTCCAGCGGGCTGTCCTGGACCACCTCGCCGCTGGCCTCGGCCCCCGCACGCTGCAGGTGGCGCAGGCTGTGCGCCAGGGATTCGCTCGCAAGAGTGGGGCTGTCGGCCGCCTCCCCGTCGTGTTCGTGCACCGCCTTGTCGAGATGGCCGAGGGCCACGTCGTCGAGCGCGCGCAGCAGTTCGTCCTGCCGTCCGCGCGGCTGCATCAGGACGACGAAGGAGACCTTCTCCTCGCCGTGGAGGGTGGTGACCAGCTCCACATCGGCGTCGGAGAGTGCTTTTTCGATCATCAATACGGTCTTGAACACGTGAGTCCCTTCGCGGTTGCAGGCCCCCGGGTCCGGCGTCCCTTCTCATACTGCCCGGAGGAAGCTTTCCTCACGCTGCTCACGCGCCACATGGGCCACGGTGGGGCGGGATCGCCCGGTTCCCGGGACCGATCAGGCCTCGGCCGCGGTGTCGGCGGCGCGCAGGTAGCGGGTGAACAGGAACCCGTTCTGCTCGATCAACGACACCAGCCGCATCCGCGCGGCGGACGGCAGCGCCGGACCGTGCAGGATCCGCGGCGACTCCCCGCCGCTGAGCACCGGCGCCAGCGACAGGCAGAGTTCGTCCAGCAGACCGGCCGCCGCCAGCTGACCCAGCAGCCGGGGACCGCCCTCGGTCAGCTGCCGCTGCCAGCCCCGGCCGGCCAGCTCCGCGAGCGCCGTCGGCAGGTCCACCGCGTCCTCGCCCGCCACCACCAGGTCGGCCGCCGCGGCCACCGCCCGGCGGGCCTCGGCGGGCGCGCTCTCGCAGGTCACCACGACCGTCCTGACCAGCGGCGCGGTGAACAGCGGCGCCGTCAGGTCGAGGTCCAGCCCGCGCGAGACGATCGCGATCACCGGCGCCGGCGGCTGCCCGGCCGCCGCACGGGCCGCCGCGAACTCCGCCCGCGCCCGGGCCGGCCGGTACCCCTCCGCCCGGACCGTCTGGGCCCCCACCAGCACCACGTCCGCCAGCGCCCGCAGAACACCGAAGATCCGCTTGTCGGCGTCGCCGGACAGCCCCTCCGAGAGACCGTCGAGCCGGGCCGCGCCGTCCAGACCGCTGACCATGTTGGCGCGCAGCCACGGCAGGCCGCGGCCCACCTGCTCCGGGTACGCGTACACCTCGGCCAGCGACTCGAGCGACCACAGGTCGTCCACCGGCCCGGACAGGGGATTGATCAGCTGCTGCATGGGCCAGAGTCTCCCACCCCCTCGTGCCGTCGGCGGGGCGCGCGCCAAGGCGTACCCTTTCCACGTGTCTGCTGCCCCTCACCCCGAGACCGCCGAGGCGATACCCGTGACCCGCCCGGCCGCGCTCGCCGACCGCCGCCCCGTCGTCTCCGCCGAGCGCCTGGTCGCCGAGATGGTCCCGCCGCCGCGCTTCACCGGGGTCAGCTTCGGCAGCTACCTCCCCGACCCCACCCAGCCGAGCCAGTACGAGGCCGTGCAGGTACTGGAGCAGTTCGCCGCCGGGCTCAACGGCGCGGCCGCCGGCGCCCCGAAGCGCAGCTGGTTCCGGCGCTCGGCCCCGGCCCCCGCCGGCCCGTCCGGGATCTACCTGGACGGCGGCTACGGCGTCGGCAAGACCCACCTGCTGGCCTCGCTCTGGCACGCCACCCCCGGCCCCAAGGCGTTCGGCACCTTCGTCGAGCTCACCAACCTGGTCGGCGCGCTCACCTTCAAGGGCGCCGTCGAGACGCTGTCCGGACACCGCCTGCTGTGCATCGACGAGTTCGAGCTCGACGACCCGGGCGACACCGTGCTGGTCTCCACCCTGCTGAGCCGGCTGGTCGAGAACGGCGTCAAGCTCGCCGCCACCTCCAACACCCTCCCGGAGAAGCTCGGCGAGGGCCGGTTCGCCGCCACCGACTTCCTGCGCGAGATCCAGGGCCTGTCCGCGCACTTCCGCCCGCTGCGGATCGACGGCCAGGACTACCGCCACCGCGGCCTGCCCGAGGCGCCGCCGCCGTACTCCGACGCCGAGGTCGCCGAGCGGGCCGGCCGGGCGCCCGGCGCGGTGCTGGACGACTTCGACTCCCTGCTGGAGCACCTCAAGGAGGTGCACCCGAGCCGCTACGGCGCGCTGCTGGACGACGTCCGGTCGGTTTTCCTGCGCGGCGTGCGCCAGGTCGACGACCAGTCCACCGCGCTGCGGCTGGTCGTCCTCGCCGACCGGATGTACGACCGGGAGCTGCCGATCACCGCCTCCGGCATCCCGTTCGACCGGGTCTTCCCCGAGGAGCTGCTGCGCGGCGGCTACCGCAAGAAGTACCTGCGGGCGATCTCCCGTCTGGTCGCCCTGGCCCGCGACAGCGCCAAGTCCTGACCCCGGCCCCGCCGGCGGCCCCGGTGCCGCGTCGGGCAGCCTTCGCCCCGTCGCCGGGCGGAGCTGCCTGACGCGGCCCTACCGGGCGGCCGCCCGCGAGGCCGTCCGCCAGGCGGCCGTCACCGCCGCGTGTGCCTGCGCCGTCGCCGCCGTGACATCGCCGGCCAGCCGCACCGGCGCACCGACGTGCACGTGCAGCACCGGCCGGCGCAGCGGCGCGGTCGCCAGACCCGCCAGCTGCTTGGCGGTCGACCCGGAGCTGATCCGCCGGGAGCCGGCCTGGCCGAGCGGGACCACCGGCGCGCCGGTCGCCGCCACCAGCCGGGCCAGACCGGTCCGGAACGGCCCGGGCGCGCTGTCCGCCGCGTCCACCCGCCGGGGCAGCCGGCCCTCCGGGTAGATCACCACCACCCGGCCCGCCGCGAGCGCCTCGGCGGCCGCCTCCAGCGCCTCGGCGGCCCGCTCGCTGCCCCGGTGCACCGGGACGTGCCCGCCGCGCACCAGCGCGCCGCGCAGCACCGGGATCCGCCACAGCCCGGCGGTGGCCAGCACCACCGGCCGCACCCCCAGCCGGTCCAGTGCGGCCAGCACCACGCCGGGGTCGGCCAGCGACGAGTGGTTGGCCGCCAGGACGCTGCCCGGCGCGATCCCGGCGCCGTCCTCGGTGCTGACCCGCAGCCGGCCGAGGGCCGGGACGACGGTACGGGCGACGGTGCTGAGCATCTGCGGTCCTCGGGTCGGCGCTGAACGGGCACCCCAGTGTCCCGCCCGTCCGCGACCGCCGGCCTGAGCCCCCGTACTCATCCCGGGCCCCCGCACCGCCGCATCCCGCCCGGACTGTCGGTGCCTGGCCGTACGGTGGTGTCGTGCGTCCCATCACGAGTATCGAGCGGTCCGTGGCGCCCTTCGAGGTCGTCAGCCCCTACCAGCCGAACGGAGACCAGCCGGCGGCCATCGCCGAGCTGGAGCGCCGGATCCGGGCGGGCGAGAAGGACGTCGTCCTGCTCGGCGCCACCGGCACCGGCAAGTCGGCCACCACCGCCTGGATGATCGAGAAGCTCCAGCGGCCCACCCTGGTGATGGCGCCGAACAAGACCCTGGCCGCCCAGCTGGCCAACGAGTTCCGCGAGCTGCTGCCGAACAACGCGGTCGAGTACTTCGTCTCGTACTACGACTACTACCAGCCCGAGGCGTACGTCCCGCAGACGGACACCTACATCGAGAAGGACTCCTCGATCAACGAGGAGGTCGAGCGGCTGCGCCACTCCGCCACCAACTCGCTGCTCACCCGCCGCGACGTGGTGGTGGTCGCCTCGGTCTCCTGCATCTACGGCCTCGGCACCCCGCAGGAGTACGTGGACCGGATGGTGCAGCTCAAGGTCGGCGAGGAGGTCGACCGGGACGCCCTGCTGCGCCGCTTCGTCGACATCCAGTACACCCGCAACGACCTGGCCTTCACCCGCGGCACCTTCCGGGTCCGCGGCGACACCATCGAGATCTTCCCGGTCTACGAGGAACTCGCCGTCCGGATCGAGATGTTCGGCGACGAGATCGAGGCCCTCTACACCCTGCACCCGCTCACCGGCGAGATCATCAGCCAGGACGACTCCGTCTACGTCTTCCCCGCCTCCCACTACGTGGCCGGCCCGGAGCGGATGGAGCGCGCGGTCAACGACATCGAGCAGGAGCTGGGGACCACCCTCGCCAGGATGGAGAAGCAGGGCAAGCTGCTGGAGGCCCAGCGGCTGCGCATGCGGACCACCTACGACCTGGAGATGCTCCGCCAGATCGGCACCTGCTCGGGCGTCGAGAACTACTCGATGCACTTCGACGGCCGCGAGCCCGGCTCCCCGCCCAACACCCTGCTCGACTACTTCCCGGAGGACTTCCTCCTGGTGATCGACGAGTCGCACGTCACCGTCCCGCAGATCGGCGCGATGTACGAGGGCGACGCCTCCCGCAAGCGGACCCTGGTCGAGCACGGCTTCCGGCTGCCGTCCGCGATGGACAACCGCCCGCTGAAGTGGGAGGAGTTCCTGGAGCGGATCGACCAGACCGTCTACCTCTCGGCCACCCCCGGCAAGTACGAACTCTCCCGCGGCGACGGCGTGGTCGACCAGATCATCCGCCCGACCGGCCTGATCGACCCCGAGGTGATCGTCAAGCCCACCGAGGGCCAGATCGACGACCTGGTGCACGAGATCCGCAAGCGGGTCGAGCGGGACGAGCGGGTGCTGGTCACCACCCTCACCAAGAAGATGTCCGAGGACCTCACCGACTACCTGCTCGGCCTCGACATCCGGGTCCGCTACCTGCACAGCGACATCGACACCCTGCGCCGGGTCGAGCTGCTGCGCGAGCTGCGGGCCGGCGAGTACGACGTGCTGGTCGGCATCAACCTGCTCCGCGAGGGCCTCGACCTGCCCGAGGTCTCGCTGGTCGCGATCCTGGATGCGGACAAGGAGGGCTTCCTGCGGTCGGGCACCTCGCTGATCCAGACCATCGGCCGCGCCGCCCGCAACGTCTCCGGCCAGGTCCACATGTACGCCGACAAGATCACGCCGGCGATGGAGCTGGCGATCTCCGAGACCAACCGCCGCCGCGCGGTCCAGCAGGCGTACAACGAGGCCAACGGCATCGACCCGCAGCCGCTGCGCAAGAAGATCGGCGACATCCTCGCCACCATGTCCCGGGAGGACGTGGACACCGAGGAACTGCTCGCCACCGGCTACCGGCAGCAGGGCAAGGGCAAGGCCCCGGTGCCCTCCCTCGGGGCCGGCAGCAAGCCGCCCAAGAGCCTGCCCGCCGCCGAACTCGCCGAACTGATCCAGGACATGACCGACCGGATGCACACCGCCGCGGCCGAGCTGCAGTTCGAGGTGGCGGCCCGGCTGCGGGACGAGATCCGGGAACTCAAGAAGGAGCTGCGGCAGATGCGCGAGGCCGGGATGGCCTGACCCGCCGCCCGGACGGCGCTCCCGGGGCCCGCGGTCCGTCCCACGGTTTGTCTCAGGAGCGCCACAAACCACCGGTCCTGACCTGGCGACCCCCGGTCAGGCCATAGGGTTGGCCGCGGGAAGCTCTGCGACCCGCCCGTACGGGCCTCGACCGGTGTCGGCACCGAGGCCATCCGAGAGAGGACAGCACCGTGTCGGTGAACCTGGCAAAGGGCCAGAGCGTCAGCCTCCAGAAGTCCACCGGTGAGTCGCTGACCGTCGTGCGCATGGGCCTCGGCTGGAAGGCCGCCGCCCGCCGCGGCCTGTTCGGCCGCCGCACCAAGGAGGTCGACCTCGACGCCTCGGCGCTGCTGTACGCCGAGAAGACGCCCTCGGACGTGGTCTTCTTCCAGCACCTGGTGAGCAACGACGGCTCGGTGCGGCACACCGGCGACAACGTGGTCGGCGGTGTCGGCGCCGGCGGTGACGACGAGTCGATCCTGGTCGACCTGGCCCGGGTGCCGGTGCACATCACCCAGATCGTCTTCACGGTGAGCTCCTACACCGGCCAGACCTTCCAGGAGGTCGAGAACGCCCACTGCCGCCTGGTCGACGAGACCAACGGCACCGAGCTGGCCCGCTACGAGCTCGCCGGCGGCGGTGCGCACACCGGCCAGATCATGGCCAAGGTGGTCCGGGACGCCTCCGGCGGCTGGCAGATGACCGCGATCGGCGCGCCCGCCAAGGCCCGGACCTTCCAGGACATGCTCCCGGACATCGCCCCCTTCCTCTGACCGGTCCGGCCCCGGCCGCGGCCGCGCCCGGAGCCGGCGTCGTAGCGGGAGAGCAACGCAGCGGGAGAGGAACAGCACCATGGCCGCCGAGCTGGTGCGGGGGCAGAACCTCCCGCTGCCGCACACCGCAGTGACCATCCGCCTCACGGCCGCCGGGCAGCCGGCGGCCGTGGTGCTGCTCGGCGACGCCGACGGCCGGGTCCCCGGGACCGGGCACGTCGCCCACCCGGGCGCGCCGGTACTGCCCGGGGTGACCGTGCCCGGCGGCCCGGCGGAGCGGCACGAGGTCCGCGTCGACCTGGCCGCGCTCCCGCCCGGCGTGGAGCGGCTCTCGGTGGCGCTGGTGCTGCCCGCGGGTGCCGCGTTCACCGCCCCCGCGGCCCCCCGTGCGGCGCTGGCCGGCCCGGACGGTACGGACTTCGCCGTCTTCCCGCTCACCGGGCTCGGCCACGAGACCGCCGTGATCGCCGTCGAGCTGTACCGCCGCGGCGGGACCTGGAAGGTCCGCGCGGTCGGCCAGGGGTACGCCGAGGGCGCCGAGGCGCTGCTGCGCGACCACGGGGTGGACCGGCCCGCCGACCTCGCCGCCGCCCTCACCCCGGCCCCCGCCGTCCCCGCCGGGGCCCCGGCCCCGGCCGCGACGCCCGCCCCGGCTCCGGTACCGGCCGGCGGTTGGAGCGGCCCGCTGAACATCGCCCACCCGAGACGCCCCGCCCCCGGCGCCACCCCGCCGCCGTCGACGCCGCCGCCTGCCACCCCGCAGCCTGCCGCCGCACCGTCCGCGACGACCCCGCCGACCGGTCCCGAGGCGCCGGTCGCCGGTGACGCCCCCGGCTGGACCATGGACGAGCGGCTCTACAACCAGGTCTGGGGCATCTTCGAGGACGCGGCCCGGTCGGCCGCCGCGTACCGCTCCGCCGTCGAGTACGCCGACCGCCGCCAGGACCAGGAGATCGAGAACCTGCTCGCCGACCCGCGCAGCCGCTTCGGCGCCGAGGCCGAGCTCGGCCGGATGCAGGCCCGCGCCCGCCGGGACGACCTGGAGTCGCGCGCCCGCGAGGTGCTGGACCGCGACAGCGCCCAGCTGCTGGCGGAGCTGCGCGTGGTCGAAGAGGCCCTGCCGGCCCCGATGGCCTCCTGGGACAGCGCCGTCTGGGCCGGCTGGACGCCCGCCGCCGAGCCGCCGCACGGCGTGCGGATCGGCGAGCTGAACCTGCCCGAGAACCCGGGGCTGCGGGTCCCGATGCTGCTGCGGTTCCCGCTGGGGCGCGGGCTCTGGGTGGACCACGGGTCCGCCCCGGAGTCCGCCGGCGGCGCGTCCGCCGACGCGGCCGAGCGCAAGGCCGCGGCCTGCGCCGTGGCCGCCGCCACCGCCGCCCGGCTGCTGGCCTGCCACCCGCCGGGCGGCCTGCTGCTGCACGTCGTCGACCCCGGCGGCGGCAGTACCTCGCTCGCGCCGTTCGCCCGGGCCGGGCTGCTCACCACCCCGCCGGCCACCGACGCAGCCGGTGTCGCCGCCCTGCTGACGGCCCTGGTCGAGCGGGTCGACCTGATGCAGATGGCCCGCCGCGCGGGGGCGCCCGAGGCGCTGCCGCCGCACGTCGACCCGGCCGCCCGGCTGCTGCTGGTGCACGACTTCCCGTACGGCTTCGACGACGGCACCATCGCCAAGCTCCGCTACCTGGCCGAGGAGGGCCCCGAGGCCGGGGTGCACCTGCTGGTGGTGGCGGACCGGGCCGAGGCGCGGGCGTACGGTCCGGTGCTCGACCCGTTCTGGCGCGGGCTGACCCGGATGGCCCCGGTGCCCCAGGAATACCTGGCTGACCCCTGGGTCGAGCACCTGTGGACGTACACCCCGGCGGTCCCGGAGCCCGGCGGCCTCGTGCTGCCCGCGCTGCTGGAGCGGATCGCGATGGCCGGCCGGGCGGCCCGCTGACCCGGCCCCCACCCCGGTCTTTTACCTTCCGGGTAGATCCCTTTACCTTCTCTTGGTGTTTTTTGGTACGGTGGACCGAAGCGGAGGGGAGTACTCCCGTCGCAGTGCGTCCGTCATCACGGCAGCCGGCCGTCCGGCAGCCCGGGCCACTGGTCCGCGCGCCCCTCTCGTCGGGCGCGGCGGGCGGAGGAGACCTCCGGCAGACGACGTGTGTCCCGCCGACCTGCCGGAGGAGCAGCAGTGGACGTTTCCGTAGCGATGTGGGCCGGCACGATCGGGGTCCTGGTGGCCCTGATCGTGGCCGATTTCTTCATCGGCGGCCGCAAGCCGCACGAGGTGTCGATCAAGGAAGCCGGGATCTGGACGGCGGTGTGGGTCGCCCTCGCCGTCGCCTTCGGCGGCTTCCTGTGGTGGTACGGCGGCTCGCAGCCGTCCGGCGAGTTCTTCGCGGGGTACATCACCGAGAAGTCGCTGAGCGTCGACAACCTCTTCGTCTTCATCCTGATCATGGGCAAGTTCGCGGTGCCGCGGATCTACCAGCAGCGCGTGCTGATGGTCGGCGTGATCATCGCGCTGATCCTGCGGGCGGTCTTCATCGCCGGCGGCGCGGCCCTGGTGACCACCTTCTCCTGGGTGTTCTACATCTTCGGCGCGTTCCTGGTCTGGACCGCCTGGAAGCTGATCAAGGACGCCCGGGCGGGCGAGGAGGACGAGGAGTTCGAGGAGAACCGCCTGCTGAAGTCCATCGAGCAGCGCTTCCCGTCGACCGACAGGTACCACGGCACCAAGCTCTTCATCCGGGAGAACGGCCGCCGGCTGATGACCCCGATGCTGATCGTGATGCTGGCCATCGGCACCACCGACGTGCTGTTCGCGCTGGACTCCATCCCCGCGATCTTCGGTCTGACCCAGGACCCGTACATCGTCTTCACCGCCAACGCCTTCGCGCTGATGGGCCTGCGCCAGCTGTACTTCCTGATCGGCGGCCTGCTGAAGAAGCTGGTCCACCTCAGCTACGGCCTGTCGGTGATCCTCGGCTTCATCGGGGTGAAGCTGGTGCTGCACGCCCTGCACGAGAGCGGCGTGCACGTCCCGGAGATCGGCATCCCGCTCTCGCTCGGCTTCATCGTGGTGGTGCTCGCGGTGACCACCGTGACCAGCCTGATCGCCTCCAGGAAGCAGCAGGAGCGCGAAGAGGAGCACGAGAAGCTCAACGCCTGACGCCTGACGCCTGACGCCCGACGCCTCACGCTTGGCGCCCGGCGTCCACGGACGGGACCCGCGGCCGGTTCGACCGGCCGCGGGCCCCTGCCGCTGTCCGGCCGGGACCGACCGGAACCCCCGCCCGTTCTGGGTGCGGCGCCCGCACTCCTATGCTCGGCACATGGACCAGACCGAGGTACTGAAGCGGGTCATCGGCATCCTGACGCAGGCCGGAGCGTGGATTCACGAACCCGAGGAGCCCACCGACCCCGAGCTCGAGGGCGGGCCGGGGGTGGTGACCCAGCTGCTGAACGACGTCATGCCCACCATCACCATCCCGGCCGAGGCGACCGCCGACGAGATCGGGCCGCTGCTCAGCGAGGCGCTCGGCGGCCGGATCCTCCAGCTCTCCTCGGCCTTCGCGATGGCCTTCTGGGAGCTCGCCGAGGTCCACGACAGCGGCCGCACCGACATCTCCTCCCAGGACGTCCTGCGCGAACTCGCCCTCCGCGCTGAGACCGACCTGGACTGACCGGACCCGGCCACCCCGGCCGCCCCGCGGGGCGGCCCGGGCGGGTGGGTCACCAGCCGCGCTCGCGCCACTCGTCGAGGTGCGGGCGTTCGGCGCCGAGGGTGGTGTCGTTGCCGTGGCCGGGGTAGACCCAGGCCTCGTCGGGGAGGACGTCGAAGATCTTCTCGTTGACGTCGCGGAACAGGCTGGCGAAGGCCTGCGGGTCCTTCCAGGTGTTGCCCACCCCGCCCGGGAACAGGCAGTCGCCGGTGAAGACGTGCGGGTGCCCCTGCGGGTCGTCGTAGACCAGCACGATCGCACCCGGGGTGTGCCCGACCAGGTGGCGCACGGTCAGCTCGATCTGTCCGAAGCGCAGCTGCTCGCCGTCCTCCAGGAGCAGCTCGGTGGGGACGTCGATGCCCTCCGCGTCGATCCGGCCCGCGGCTGTCCGGGCGCCGGTGGCGGCGGCCACCTCGGCCAGCGCGGCCCAGTGGTCGTGGTGGCGGTGGGTGGTCACCACGGTGTCGAGCCGGTCACCCACCGTCTCCAGCAGGGCCGGGGCGTCCGCCGCCGCGTCGATCAGCAGCTGGGTGTCGGTGGCCCGGCAGCGCAGCAGGTAGGCGTTGTTGTCGAACGGGCCGACGGCGATCTTGGTGATGATCAGGTGGGCCAGTTCCCGCACGTCCGGCGGGCCGCCGACCTTGACCGTTCCGTGGTACGTCATCGCGCCGCTCCTTGTGATCCTGATGATTGCTGGTCCTGATGGTCGCTCAGGAATCCGCTGTCCCCTGGCATGATGCCGCGTTCAGGCCATCGCGGGCAGCCGGGGCAGCACCGCGCGCGGGTCGGCGGCCTGTTCGCCGCCGAGGTGGACCTGGAGGCCGTCGCCGTCCGCCCGGCCGGAGAGCCACCCGGTGAGTGCGCGGACCGGGCCCTCGACGGTGAGCGCGGGCTCGCCCAGGTCCGGGCCGAGCCGCTCGCGCAGCCCGGCGTCGTCGGCGATCAGCAGCATGGCCGGGACGCCCTCGGCGGTGCGGAAGACGTCGGACAGCTTCAGGAACTCGGCGGTGGCGAAGAATTCCGGCCAGTGCGCGGGGGTGTGTCCGGCGGCCAGGTCGACGTGGTGGTACTCGACCTCCGCGAGCCGCTTCCAGGGCAGCTCGTGGGCGGGGAACAGGTAGCCGGCCCGGTGCCGCAGCTGGACCTGCCAGGCCGCGTCGGGCAGGGTGGCGGCGGTCTCCATGAACCGGCGGTGGCTGGCGCGCAGGTCGGCGAGGTGCTCGTCGAGCGGCCGGGCGGCGCCGTCCCGGATGCCCTGCTCGCGGGCCTCGGCGGAGGCGTACTGCGGGATGTCCACCCCGGTGCGGGCCGTCTCCAGCAGGTTGACCAGGGAGTCCGCGTTGCGCGACAGGTGCGCCAGGACGTGTCCGCGGGTCCAGCCCGGCAGTGCGGAGGGCTCGTGCACGGCCTCGGGCTTCAGCTCGGCGACGCCGTGCAGCAACTGCTCGGTGCTCTCCTCGACGGCGCGCAGCAGGTCGGCCGCGGTCCGGGCGGCGGTCGTCTCGGTCATGGGTGGCTGTCCTCCGATTGGCGCGTTCGGGGCGTTGCCCGTAGGGGCGGTCCGTCGTTGACAACGGTGACGCTACCCGTGATTCCTGCGCTGAGCAGGGCCTTCGGGCAGGTCGCGGCCGCGGGGCCGGTCGGCGCCTTCACTCGTTCGGGTGGACCGGGCTGGACATGGTCGATAATCGAACGCCTGAGCTAGTAGGCTGCCTGGGGCAAGCTGGAAGTAACAGCCCCCTGGAAGAAACAGCCCGTCTCGCACGTTGGTCTCCCCGGAGGGGACACCAGAGACCTCTCCCCGGAGAAAGGCGCCAGAAGCAGTGGCCGACCGCCTCATCGTCCGCGGTGCTCGCGAGCACAACCTCAAGAACGTCTCGCTCGACCTGCCGCGTGACTCCCTCATCGTCTTCACGGGCCTCTCCGGGTCCGGCAAGTCCTCGCTGGCCTTCGACACGATCTTCGCCGAGGGCCAGCGCCGCTACGTCGAGTCGCTGTCCTCGTACGCCCGGCAGTTCCTCGGCCAGATGGACAAGCCCGACGTGGACTTCATCGAGGGCCTGTCGCCGGCCGTCTCGATCGACCAGAAGTCCACCAGCCGCAACCCGCGCTCCACGGTCGGCACCATCACCGAGGTCTACGACTACCTCCGGCTGCTGTTCGCCCGGATCGGCAAGCCGCACTGTCCGCACTGCGGGCGCCCGATCGCCCGGCAGTCCCCGCAGGCCATCGTCGACCGGGTGCTGGAGCTCGCCGAGGGCACCCGCTTCCAGGTGCTCAGCCCGGTGGTCCGGGAGCGCAAGGGCGAGTTCGTCGACCTCTTCGCCGATCTCCAGTCGAAGGGCTACGCCCGCGCCCGGGTGGACGGCACCACGGTCCAGCTGACCGAGCCGCCGACGCTGAAGAAGCAGGAGAAGCACACCATCGAGGTGGTCATCGACCGCCTCACCGTCAAGGAGAGCGCCAAGCGGCGGCTGACCGACTCGGTCGAGACGGCCCTCAAGCTCTCCGGCGGCATGGTGGTGCTCGACTTCGTCGACCTCCCCGAGGACGACCCGGAGCGCGAGCGGATGTTCTCCGAGCACCTGTACTGCCCGTACGACGACGTCTCCTTCGAGGAGCTGGAGCCCCGCTCCTTCTCCTTCAACTCGCCGTTCGGCGCCTGCCCCGACTGCTCCGGCCTCGGCAACCGGATGGAGGTGGACCCGGAGCTGGTCATCCCCGACGAGGAGAAGACCCTCGACGAGGGCGCCATCCACCCGTGGTCGCAGGGCCACACCAAGGAGTACTTCCAGCGCCTGGTGGACGCGCTGGCCGGCGAGCTGGGCTTCCGCACCGACATCCCGTGGGCCGGCCTGCCAGCCCGGGCCCGCAAGGCGCTGCTGTACGGGCACAAGACCCAGGTCGAGGTCCGCTACCGCAACCGCTACGGGCGCGACCGCTCGTACACCACGTCCTTCGAGGGCGCGGTCCCGTTCGTCACCCGCCGCCACTCCGAGTCGGAGAGCGACTCCAGCCGTGAGCGGTTCGAGGGGTACATGCGGGAGGTGCCGTGCCCGGCCTGCTCCGGTACGCGGCTCAAGCCGGTGGTGCTGGCGGTGACGGTGCAGGACAGGTCGATCGCCGACGTCGCCGCGATGTCGATCAGCGACTGCGCGGAGTTCCTCGGCGCGATGCGGCTGACCGCCCGCGACAAGCAGATCGCCGAGCGGGTGCTCAAGGAGGTCAACGAGCGGCTGCGGTTCCTGGTCGACGTCGGCCTGGACTACCTCTCGCTCAACCGCGCGGCCGGCACCCTGTCCGGCGGCGAGGCCCAGCGGATCCGGCTGGCCACCCAGATCGGCTCCGGCCTGGTCGGCGTGCTGTACGTGCTGGACGAGCCGTCCATCGGTCTGCACCAGCGGGACAACCACCGCCTGATCGAGACCCTGGTCCGGCTGCGGGACATCGGCAACACGCTGATCGTGGTCGAGCACGACGAGGACACCATCAAGACCGCGGACTGGGTGGTCGACATCGGTCCCGGCGCCGGCGAGCACGGCGGCAAGGTGGTGCACTCCGGTTCGCTGAAGGAGCTGCTGAAGAACCCCGAGTCGCTGACCGGCCAGTACCTCGCGGGCAAGCGGTCGATCCCGATCCCGGCCGCCCGGCGCCCGCAGGACAAGCAGCGCCGGCTCACCGTGCACGGCGCCCGCGAGCACAACCTCAAGGACGTCACCGTCGGTTTCCCGCTCGGCACCTTCACGGCCGTCACCGGGGTCTCCGGCTCCGGGAAGTCGACCCTGGTCAACGACATCCTCTACACCCACCTCGCCCGCGAGCTGAACGGCGCGCGCAGCGTCCCCGGCCGGCACACCCGGATCACCGGCACCGACCTGGTGGACAAGGTGGTGCACGTGGACCAGTCGCCGATCGGCCGCACCCCGCGCTCCAACCCGGCCACCTACACCGGCGTCTTCGACCACGTCCGGCGGCTGTTCGCGGAGACCCAGGAGGCCAAGGTCCGCGGGTACCTGCCGGGCCGGTTCTCCTTCAACGTCAAGGGCGGCCGCTGCGAGAACTGCTCGGGCGACGGCACCATCAAGATCGAGATGAACTTCCTGCCGGACGTCTACGTGCCGTGCGAGGTCTGCCACGGCGCCCGGTACAACCGGGAGACGCTCGAGGTGCACTACAAGGGCAAGTCCATCGCCGAGGTGCTGGACATGCCGATCGAGGAGGCGGTCTCCTTCTTCGAGGCCGTCCCGGCCATCGCCCGCCACCTGCGCACCCTGCACGACGTCGGCCTCGGCTACGTCCGCCTCGGGCAGTCCGCGCCGACCCTCTCCGGCGGCGAGGCGCAGCGCGTCAAGCTCGCCTCCGAGCTGCAGAAGCGCTCCACCGGCCGGACGGTCTACGTGCTCGACGAGCCCACCACCGGCCTGCACTTCGAGGACATCAGCAAGCTGATCAGGGTGCTCGACGGGCTGGTGGAGAAGGGCAACACCGTGATCGTCATCGAGCACAACCTCGATGTCATCAAGACCGCGGACTGGGTCGTCGACATGGGTCCCGAGGGCGGCAGCGGCGGCGGCAGCGTGGTCTGCGAGGGCACCCCCGAGGAGATCGCCGCGGTGCCGGACAGCCACACCGGCAAGTTCCTCCGCGACATCCTGGGTGACCTGCCGGTCCAGGCGGCCCCGGCGAAGGCGGCCGGCCGGGCCTCCGCCGCCAAGGCGGCGGGCACCAAGAGCGCGGCTGGCAGGACCACGGCCACCAAGGCGGCAGCGGCCAAGCCGGCCCGCAAGCGGGCGGCGGCCGCCAAGAAGTAGCCGCCCGGGCAGCCCGGCCAGGTCCCGTGCGGGCAGGGCGGGCACGAAGCGGTACGCGGCGTCCCGGTGGCCCGCCCCGGCTGATCCCAGCCGGGGCGGGCCACTCATTTTCCGGGCATAGACTGCCCGCCGACCCCGACCCCGCAGAGACCGGAGCGCCCGATGTCCGAGGCCAACGACAGCCACGCCGCCCCCTCCCGTCGCACCCTGCTGTGCTGCGCCGCCGCCGTGCTGGCGGCCGGTTCGACCGTCGCGGTCTCCGGCTGCTCCTCCTCGGACGGCGACTCCCAGGGCTCGGCGGGCTCCGCCGGCGCTCCGGTCGACCTGGGCGCCGCCACCGACGTCCCGGTGGGCGGTGGCAAGGTCTACCGCGACCAGCGGATCGTGGTGACCCAGCCGGAGGCCGGCCAGTTCAAGGCGTTCAGCGCCAAGTGCACCCACGCGGGCTGCGTGGTCGACCAGGTGAAGGGCGGTCAGATCCTCTGCCCCTGCCACGGCTCCAAGTTCGCGATCGCCGACGGCGCGGTCGCCGACGGTCCGGCGCCCACCCCGTTGCCCGCGTACCCGGTCACCGTCCAGGACGGCAAGCTCCAGGTCACCCGCGGCTAGCGTTCGGGGAGTCGCCCGGTGCCCGGTGCCCGCACCCCCGTGGCGGGCACCGGGACCGACGGTGTCGTCCGGCGTCGACAGGCCCAAGTCTGGGTGCTGCGGCGGATGTTGCCCAGGCCTTTCAGCGGTGGCCGAAAGGCCCTCGCTGGACGGGTGTTCCGGCGCCCGGTCACAATGGCCGCGGCGCCGGGCGCGGTGCCCGCGGGCGCCTGGGGAGGGCGGCAGTGTTACGGATCCACTTCACCACCGGCGATCTGATCCGCACCCGGTTCACGGCCACCGCCGGTCCGCTCGCCGAGACCTTCAACAGCCTCTACCAGCCCCACCGCGCGGACCGCGCGCACGGAGGCGGCCACGGACCCGGCGCGGGCGGCGCCGACCGGTGGGACCCCGACCTGCCCTTCCGCCCCTGGCGCCGGCGGCTGGCCGCCCGGGTGGACGAGGCGAGCCGGCCGCTGTGGACGCTGACCGGCCCGGGCCCCTGGCTCGACCTCGCCGCGCTGGCCGGCACCGATCCCTCCGTCGAGGTCGGACTGCAGACGCTGCTCGGCGCCCCGGACGCGCTGGTGCGCAGCGAACTGGAGCACGTGACGATGCCGCACGCCGACCGCGCCTGGCTGGCCGGTCTGACCGGCGGCGACCTCGCCGCCCGCCGGCTGCTCGCCGACTCCCTGCACGCCGCCTACCGGGACCGGATCGGCCCGTACTGGGACCGGATGCGCGCCCACCTCGACGGGGTCCGGGCGGACTGGGCCCGGACGCTGGTCGACCACGGGATCGAGCGGCTGCTGGAGACCCTGTGCCCGGGGATGGTGCGGTGGCGGGCCCCGGTACTGGAGGTCCGCTTCCCGCGGGAGCTCGACCACCGTCCGGCGGGCCGCGGGCTGGTGATCACCCCGATGGTGTTCCTGCCGGGCGGCCCGGAGCTGCTGTTCGACCCGGCCGACGAGACCGTCCCGGCCACCCTGCTGGTGCCGACCGTCCGTGACCCGCTGGTCGGGGCCGGGCTGTGGGAGGAGCCGGGGCGGGGCGGGGAGCCGCCGTTGGCCGCGCTGCTGGGCCGGACCAGGGCGGCGGCGCTCGGCGTCGTCGCCCAGGGCTGCTCCACCACCGAGCTGGCCCGCCGTCTCGCGGTCTCGCCCGCCTCCGCCTCGCAGCACACCACGGTGCTGCGCAACGCCAACCTGATCACCACCCGCCGCCGCGGCGGCGCGGTGCTGCACACCCTGACCCCGCTGGGCGCGGAACTGTTGCACCGCGGCAGTGCGGCGCACTGATCGGGCGGGCACTGACCGGGCGGGCACCGGTCGACCGGCGGGCCCCGGCGGCGAGAAGTGGATCAGGCCACGGAGTGTCCTCGCCAATCGGTAGGGTGATTGCCATGGCTGACCCGTCCACCTACCGTCCGGCACCCGGCGCGATCCCGGTCTCACCGGGGGTGTACAAGTTCCGCGACGCGCACGGGCGGGTCATCTACGTCGGCAAGGCGAAGAGCCTGCGGCCGCGGCTGTCCTCCTACTTCCAGGACATCGCGAATCTCCACCCGCGCACCGCGACCATGGTCACCACCGCGGCCTCGGTGGAGTGGACGGTGGTCGGCACCGAGGTCGAGGCGCTCCAGCTGGAGTACTCCTGGATCAAGGAGTTCGACCCGCGCTTCAACGTCAAGTACCGCGACGACAAGAGCTATCCGGAGCTCGCGGTCACGCTGAACGAGGAGTTCCCGCGGGTCCAGGTGATGCGCGGGGCGCACAAGAAGGGCGTGCGCTACTTCGGTCCGTACGGCCACGCCTGGGCGATCCGCGAGACGGTCGACCTGCTGCTGCGGGTCTTCCCCGTCCGCACCTGCTCCAACGGCGTCTTCAAGCGCGCCCAGCAGGTCGGCCGCCCCTGCCTGCTGGGCTACATCGGCAAGTGCGCGGCGCCCTGCGTCGGCAAGGTCTCGGCCGACGAACACCTGGCGCTGGCCGAGGAGTTCTGCGAGTTCATGGCCGGGCGCACCGGTGGCTTCCTGCGCCGCCTGGAGCAGCAGATGCAGCAGGCGGCCGAGGAGATGGAGTACGAGCGGGCGGCCCGGCTGCGCGACGACATCGGGGCGCTGCGGCGCGCGATGGAGAAGAACGCGGTGGTCCTCGCCGACGGCACCGACGCCGACCTGCTGGCGCTGGCCGAGGACGAGCTGGAGGCGGCCGTCCAGATCTTCCACGTCCGCGGCGGCCGGGTCCGCGGCCAGCGCGGCTGGGTCACCGACAAGGTCGAGGACGTCGACACCGCGGCCCTGGTCGAGCACGCCCTCCAGCAGCTGTACGGCGCCGGTACCGAGCCGGTGCCGCGAGAGGTGCTGGTGCCGGAGCTGCCGGAGCCGGCCGGGCCGGTCCGCGAGTGGCTGTGCGGACTGCGCGGCGGGCAGGTGGACCTGCGGGTGCCGCAGCGCGGTGACAAGAAGGACCTGATGGCCACCGTCGGCCGCAACGCCCAGCAGGCGCTCGCGCTGCACAAGACCAAGCGCGCGGGCGACCTCACCACCCGTAGCCGGGCGCTGCAGGAGATCGCGGACGCGCTGGAGCTGGACTCCGTCCCGCTGCGGATCGAGTGCTTCGACATCTCGCACCTGCAGGGCGAGGACGTGGTGGCCTCGATGGTGGTCTTCGAGGACGGGCTGGCCCGCAAGAGCGAGTACCGGCGCTTCCAGATCAAGGGCTTCGCCGGGCAGGACGACGTCCGCTCGATGCACGAGGTGATCACCCGCCGGTTCCGCCGCTACCTCCAGGAGCGCGAGCAGACCGGCGAGTGGGCGGTCCCCGAGCAGGACGAGGACGAGAGCCCGCTCGGGACCGACGCCGACATCCCCGCCGACACGGACACCCCCGCCGGCACCGACACCGATGCCGCCGATGCCGACGCGGCCGCCGGCCCGCTCGGGGAGAACGGCCGCCCGCGCCGGTTCGCCTACCCGCCGCAGCTGCTGGTGGTCGACGGCGGCCGGCCGCAGGTCGCCGCCGCGCGGCGGGCGCTGGACGAGCTGGGCATCGACGACGTCGCACTGTGCGGCCTGGCCAAGCGCCTGGAGGAGGTCTGGCTGCCCGGCGAGGAGGACCCGGTGGTGCTGCCGCGCAGCAGCGAGGGCCTCTACCTGCTGCAGCGGGTGCGTGACGAGGCGCACCGCTTCGCCATCCGCTACCAGCGCACGAAGCGCTCCAAGCGGCTCACGGCGGGGGAGCTGGACTCCGTCCCGGGGCTCGGCGAGACTCGCCGCCAGGCCCTGCTCAAGCACTTCGGTTCGCTGAAGCGGCTGCGCGCGGCCACCGTGGACGAACTGTGCGAGGTCCCGGGCATCGGCCGTCGCACGGCGGAGACTGTTGCGGCAGCGTTGTCCTCCCGTACACCCGCCACATTCGCGGTGAACACCGCCACGGGCGAGATCATTGACGACAGTGTTGAGTCTGACCGCGCGGGCCGGGGACCGGCCGGCGCACCCCAGGAGACGCCATGACGGCCGACGTCGCCCGTCAACACCGTGTCCGGGACCTGCCCCGACGGGGTGAGCCCGGGAAGCCGGACGGCCTCGGGCGCGTTCTCCACAGCAGAACCATCGAGAGCGGGGATCCGAAGTGACTGTGTCGAGTACGGGCGAGACCGGACCGGAGCTGGTGATCATCTCCGGCATGTCCGGAGCCGGCCGTAGCACCGCCGCGAAGTGCCTGGAGGACCTGGGCTGGTTCGTGGTGGACAACCTGCCGCCGGCCCTGATCCCGACCATGGTCGACCTCGGCGCGCGCTCCCAGGGCGCAGTGCCCAGGATCGGCGCGGTGGTCGACGTCCGGGGCCGGACCTTCTTCGACGACCTGCTGACCTCCTTGGAGGAGCTGGAGAAGCGCGGGGTGCGGCTGCGGGTGGTGTTCCTGGAGTCCTCCGACGAGGCGCTGGTCCGCCGCTTCGAGTCGGTCCGCCGCCCGCACCCGCTGCAGGCCGACGGCCGGATCGTGGACGGCATCGAGCGCGAGCGCGACCTGCTGCGCGAGCTGCGCGGCGAGGCCGACCTGGTGATCGACACCTCCAACCTCAACGTGCACCAGCTGCGCGCCAAGCTGGACGCCCAGTTCGCCGACCACGACGAGCCCGAGCTGCGGGCCACCGTGATGTCCTTCGGCTTCAAGTACGGCCTGCCGGTCGACGCCGACCTGGTGGTGGACTGCCGGTTCCTGCCCAACCCGCACTGGGTCCCCGAGCTGCGGGCCCGCACCGGCACCGACCCGGACGTCGCCGAGTACGTGTTCAAGCAGCCCGGTGCGCAGGAGTTCCTGGACGGCTACACCGATCTGCTGCGGGTCATCACGGAGGGCTATCGCCGCGAGGGGAAGCGCTACATGACTCTTGCCGTAGGCTGCACCGGTGGCAAGCACCGCAGTGTCGCCATGTCGGAGCGGCTGACCAAGCGTCTGATCGCGGACGGTGTGGAGACGGTGCTCGTCCACCGCGACATGGGCAGGGAGTGACCGGCCGGGAGTGACAGCAGCGCCCCGTCCGTCGCTCACAGGAGCATGAGACAGGAACATGGGGTCGGTGTGACGGGATACTCGCCAGCGCGGCAGCTCCAGCACAGGCCTTCCGAGCGGGCCCAGGCGACCGGGCCCGCCCAGGCCGGGCAGAAGCCCCGCCCGGGCGCGCCCAGGATCACCGCCCTCGGCGGCGGCCAGGGCCTGTCGGCCTCGCTGTCCGCGCTGCGCCGGCTGACCAACGAGCTGACCGCCGTGGTCACCGTCGCCGACGACGGCGGCTCCAGCGGCCGGCTCCGCAGCGAGCTGGGCGTGCTGCCCCCGGGCGACCTGCGCAAGGCCCTGGCCGCGCTGTGCGGCGACGACGACTGGGGCCGTACCTGGTCCGAGGTGATCCAGCAGCGGTTCACCGGCAACGGCGGCCTCGGCGGCCACGCGGTCGGCAACCTGCTGATCGTCGCGCTGTGGGAGAAGCTCGGCGACCCGGTCGAGGCACTGAACTGGGTCGGCCGGCTGTTGAACGTCCAGGGCCGGGTGCTGCCGATGTCGGCGGTCCCGCTGGACATCGAGGCCCAGGTGCGCGGCCACGACCCGGCCCGCCCGGCCGAGGTCTCGGCCGTCCGCGGCCAGGCCAGCGTCGCCGTCACCCCCGGCACGGTGCTCTCGGTGCGGCTGCTCCCGGACGAGCCGCCGGCTGTGCCGGAGGCCGTCTCGGCGGTGCTGGAGGCGGACTGGGTGGTGCTCGGCCCCGGATCCTGGTTCACCAGCGTGCTGCCGCACCTGCTGGTGCCCGAGCTCGCCAAGGCGCTGATCGGCACCCGGGCCCGCCGGCTGCTCACCCTCAACCTCGCCCCCCAGCCGGGCGAGACCGAGGGCTTCACACCGCAGCGCCACCTCGACGTGATAGCCGACCACGCCCCCGACCTCGCCGTCGACGCCATCCTGGTGGACGAGCGCGCGGTCACCGGAGGGGCGTTCGGCCTGGCCGACCTGGCCGGGCTGGAGAAGGCCGCCGAACGGATGGGCGCCGCACTGGTGCTCGACCGGGTGGCCCGGGCGGACGGGTCGCCGCGACACGACCCGGAGCTCTTGGCGGCTGCGTACGACCGGATTTTCCGGACACATGGAAGGATCGGCCCATGGCGATGACGGCAGCGGTCAAGGATGAAATCAGCCGGCTCCCCGTCACCCGGGCCTGCTGCCGCAAGGCGGAGGTCTCGGCGATCCTGCGGTTCGCGGGCGGCTTGCACATTGTGAGCGGCCGCATCGTGATCGAGGCGGAGCTGGACACCGGCATTGCGGCGCGGCGGCTGCGCAAGGACCTGCTGGAGATCTTCGGGCACTCCTCGGATCTGGTGGTGATGGCCCCCGGTGGGCTGCGCCGCGGCAGCCGGTACGTGGTGCGGGTGGTCAAGGACGGCGAACTGCTGGCCCGGCAGACCGGGCTGGTGGACGGCAGGGGAAGGCCCATCCGCGGGCTGCCCCCGGCGGTGGTCTCGGGTGCGACCTGCGACGCGGAGGCCGCCTGGCGCGGGGCGTTCCTGGCGCACGGCTCGCTCACCGAGCCCGGCAGGTCCTCCTCCCTGGAGATCACCTGCCCCGGCTCGGAGGCGGCGCTGGCCCTGGTCGGCGCGGCCCGCCGGCTCGGCATCCCGGCCAAGGCGCGCGAGGTCCGCGGGGTGGACCGGGTGGTGATCCGGGACGGCGACGCGATCGGCGCCCTGCTCACCAGGCTCGGCGCGCACGAGTCGGTGCTGGCCTGGGAGGAGCGCCGGATGCGGCGCGAGGTCCGGGCCACCGCCAACCGGCTGGCCAACTTCGACGACGCCAACCTGCGCCGCTCGGCCCGCGCGGCCGTCGCGGCCGGCGCCCGGGTGCAGCGTGCGCTGGAGATCCTCGGCGAGGAGGTGCCCGAGCACCTGGCCGCCGCGGGGCAGCTGCGGATGCAGCACAAGCAGGCCTCGCTGGAGGAGCTGGGCGCGCTCGCCGAGCCGCCGCTCACCAAGGACGCGGTGGCCGGCCGGATCCGCCGGCTGCTGGCGATGGCGGACAAGCGCGCGGCCGAGCTGGGACTGCCCAACACCGAGGCCAATCTGACCGAGGAGATGGCCCTCAGCTGAACCGATCTTCATAGCACACGCGCCGCGAGGGCACCGGAGGGACCCCGGTGCCCTCCGTGCTGCCCGGGCGCCCCTTGGTGCCGTCTCACGCCGGAGAGGCGATGTGCCCAGGGCAGCGCCGGGAGGGTAGGGTCGTTCCTGGTCGGGGACTTCCCATTTCCACTTCGCCGGCAGTGTCCGGCGTACCTTAGAGGAGATCGGTTCGTGACGATCCGGGTAGGCATCAACGGATTCGGCCGCATCGGCCGCAACTTCTTCCGTGCGGTCAAGGCTCAGGGCGCGGACATCGAGATCGTCGGTGTCAACGACCTGACCGACACCAAGACCCTGGCGCACCTGCTGAAGTACGACTCCATCCTGGGCACCCTGCAGTCCGAGGTCTCGCACACCGCGGACAGCATCACCGTGGACGGCAAGACCTTCAAGGTCATCGCCGAGCGCGACCCGGCCAACCTCCCCTGGGGCGAGCTGGGGGTCGACGTCGTCATCGAGTCCACCGGCATCTTCACCAAGGCCGACCAGGCCAAGAAGCACGTGACCGCCGGTGCGAAGAAGGTCATCATCTCGGCGCCCGCCACCGACGAGGACGTCACCATCGTGATGGGCGTCAACGACGAGAAGTACGACGCCGCGAAGCACACCGTCATCTCCAACGCCTCCTGCACCACCAACTGCGTGGCGCCGCTGGCGAAGGTGCTGAACGAGAACTTCGGCATCGTCAAGGGTCTGATGACCACCGTGCACGCCTTCACCAACGACCAGGTCACGCTGGACTTCCCGCACAAGGACCTGCGTCGCGCCCGTGCCGCGTCGCTGAACATCATCCCGACCTCCACCGGTGCCGCCAAGGCCACCGCGCTGGTCCTGCCGGAGCTGAAGGGCAAGCTGGACGGCACCTCGCTGCGCGTCCCGGTCCCGACCGGCTCGATCACCGACCTGGTCGTCACGCTGGAGCGCGAGGTCACCGTCGAGGAGGTCAACGCGGCCTTCCAGAAGGCGTCCGAGGGCTCCCTCAAGGGCATCCTGCAGTACACCGAGGACCCGATCGTCTCCTCCGACATCGTGAACTCGCCGTTCTCCACGATCTTCGACTCCCTGATGACCATGGTCCAGGGCAACCAGGTCAAGGTCTTCGGCTGGTACGACAACGAGTGGGGCTACTCCAACCGCCTCGTCAACCTGACCACCCTCGTCGGCGGCCAGCTCTGACCCGCGGCAGCCGCGTGATGTGAGAGGCAGGGCCCGGTCGGCGAACTCGCCCCCGGGCCCTGCCTCTGCACCGCCGCCCAGGTACTGTTCGCGCCCGGGCGGCCCGTTTCGCCGAGCTCCCTCACCGCTGCTCCGGCGGCCCGTCGCCGTGCCGCTGCCTCATGCACCACCTTCTCCCCGGGAGACCGAAGACCGTGAAGACCATCGAAGACCTTGAGGTCGCCGGCCGGCGGGTGTTCGTCCGCGCCGACCTGAACGTGCCGCTGTCCAACGGCACGATCACCGACGACGGCCGGATCCGCGCCGTCGCCCCGACCATCGCCAAGCTGCTGCAGGCCGGCGCGAAGGTCGTGGTCGCCTCCCACCTGGGCCGTCCCAAGGGCGAGCCCGAGCCGCAGTTCTCCCTCGCGCCGGTGGCTGTCCGCCTCGGCGAGATCCTCGGTACCCCCGTGTCCTTCGCGACCGACACCGTGGGCGAGAGCGCGAAGGCCACCGTCGCCGCCCTGGCCGACGGCGAGGTCACGCTGCTCGAGAACCTGCGCTTCAACGCGGGGGAGACCAGCAAGGACGACGCCGAGCGCGGCGCCTTCGCCGACCAGCTGGCGGCGCTGGCCGACCTGTACGTCGGTGACGGCTTCGGCGCGGTGCACCGCAAGCACGCCTCGGTCTACGACCTGCCGGCCCGCCTGCCGCACGCCGTGGGCGACCTGATCGCCACCGAGGTGGGCGTGCTCAAGCGCCTCACCGAGGAGGTGGAGCGCCCGTACGTGGTGGTGCTCGGCGGATCCAAGGTCTCCGACAAGGTCGGCGTGATCGACAACCTGCTGGGCAAGGCCGACCGGATCCTGATCGGCGGCGGCATGGCGTACACCTTCCTCGCGGCCCTCGGCCACGAGGTCGGCATCTCGCTGCTGCAGAAGGACCAGATCCCGACCGTCCTGGAGTACCTGGAGCGGGCGAAGGCCAACGGCGTCGAGTTCGTGCTGCCGGTCGACGTCTCGGTCTCCGCGAGCTTCCCCGACCTGAAGACCTTCGCCCCGGTCGAGGACTTCGAGGTGGTCGACGCGGACAGGATCCCCGCGGACAAGGAGGGCCTGGACATCGGCCCGCGGACCCGGGAGCTGTTCGCCGCCAAGCTGGCCGACGCGAAGACCGTGTTCTGGAACGGCCCGGTCGGCGTCTTCGAGCACCCGGCCTTCGCCGAGGGCACCAAGGCGGTCGCGCAGGCGCTGCTGGACAGCGAGGCGTTCACCGTCGTCGGCGGTGGCGACTCCGCCGCTGCCGTCCGCATCCTGGGCTTCGACGAGACGGAGTTCGGGCACATCTCGACCGGCGGTGGCGCAAGCCTCGAGTACCTGGAGGGCAAGACCCTCCCCGGTCTCGCCGCCCTGGAAGGCTGATCGCATGAGCACGCGTCTCCCGCTGATGGCGGGCAACTGGAAGATGAACCTCAACCACCTCGAGGCCATCCAGCACACCCAGAAGCTGGCGTTCGCGCTGGCCGACAAGGACTACGAGGCCGTCGAGGTCGCGGTCCTGGTCCCGTTCACCGACCTGCGCTCGGTGCAGACCCTGGTCGACGGCGACAAGCTGAAGGTCAAGTACGGTTCGCAGGACATCTCCGCGCACGACTCCGGTGCCTACACCGGTGAGATCTCCGGCCCGATGCTGTCGAAGCTGAAGTGCACCTTCGCGGCGATCGGCCACTCGGAGCGCCGCCAGTACCACGGCGAGAACGAGGAGATCGTCAACGCCAAGGTGAAGGCCGCCTACCGCAACGGCATCACGCCGATCCTGTGCGTGGGCGAGCCGCTGGAGATCCGCAAGGCGGGCACCCACGTCGAGTACACCCTGGCCCAGCTGGACGGTGCGCTGGACGGGGTCCCGGCCTCGGACGCCGAGTCCGTCGTGGTCGCGTACGAGCCGGTGTGGGCGATCGGCACCGGCGAGGTGGCGACCCCGGAGGACGCGCAGGAGGTCTGCGCGGCGATCCGGGCCAGGCTCGCCGAGCTGTACTCCGCCGAGCTGGCCGACAAGGTCCGGGTGCTGTACGGCGGTTCGGTGAAGTCCTCCAGCGCGGCCGGCCTGATGGCCAAGCCCGACGTGGACGGCGCCCTGATCGGCGGTGCCTCGCTGGACGCCGACGAGTTCGTCAAGATCGTGCGGTACCGTGACCAGGCAGTAGGCTAACGCCGCCGCAGCAACGTAGGCTTTGGGGCCGGACCGCTTCCACGCGGCCCGGCCCCTTCGCCGAAGATACGAGAGAGTTGGTCCCGTCGTGGTTCTCGGGTTCTCGATTGCCCTGATCATCCTGAGTCTGCTGATGATCCTCCTGGTGCTGCTGCACAAGGGGAAGGGCGGCGGCCTGTCCGACATGTTCGGCGGTGGCGCGATGTCGACCGGCGGCGGATCCGCCGTGGCCGAGCGCAACCTGGACCGGATCACCATCCTGGTGGGCGCGGCCTGGTTCGTGTGCATCGTGGTGCTCGGCCTGGTGCTCAAGTACAAGAACTGAACCGGCTTCCCCGCGGATCTGACGAGCTGTCGCCGCGCCGCCTATCCTGGTAGGGCCCGGCGGTGGAGGCGGTGGTGGCAGATCCTTAACTCCCGCTTACACTAGGACGACTTCGCCACCGTCCGCAGGCCGCGGCCGGGCGGCAGTGGGTCCCGGCCGCAGTCCGGGCCGGATCCAGGGCATCGGTCGAGGTCGCATCGCATCAGCACGCAGGGAGTCAGACCGTGGCAAGTGGCAACGCCATCCGAGGCAGCAGAGTCGGCGCCGGCCCGATGGGCGAGGCGGAGCGCGGCGAGTCCGCCCCGCGCAACCGGATCTCCTTCTGGTGCGCCAACCGGCACGAGACGCGGCCCAGCTTCGCCGCGGAGGCGGCCATCCCGGACACCTGGGACTGCCCGCGCTGCGGCTTCCCGGCCGGCCAGGACGAGGACAACCCGCCGGCTCCGGCCCGCAACGAGCCGTACAAGACCCACCTCGCCTACGTCCGCGAGCGTCGTACCGACGCCGACGGCGAGGCGATCCTCGCCGAGGCGCTGGCCAAGCTCCGCGGCGAGATCTGAACACACGTCACCTTCGCGAAGAGGGGTCGGGCCCGGTGGCCCGGCCCCTCTTCGCGTTCCCGCCTCCCCTGATCGGTGTCCTCCCGGGCCCCGCCGTGTCGGTTTGACGGCGGGGCCCCTCTTCCACCACCATTCCACTAACTACTTAGTGGAATGGTGGTGGAAGTGCTCGACTATCGGATCGACCGTCGCAGCGGCGTGGCCACCTACCTCCAGATCGTCCAGCAGACCGAGCACGCCCTGCGGCTCGGCCTGCTCCGGCCCGGCGACCGCCTGCCGACCGCCAAGGAGGTGGTGGCCGCCACCGCGGTCAACCCCAACACGGTGCTCAAGGCGTACCGGGAGCTGGAACGGCGCGGCCTGGTCGCACCCAGGCCCGGCCTCGGCACCTTCGTCCTGCGGTCGCTGGCCCACCAGGAGGCGGCCGCCGACTCGCCGCTGCGCGCCGAGCTGGCCGACTGGGCCTCCCGCGCCCGGTCCGCCGGGCTGGGACGGGACGACGTCGAGGCGCTGGTCGCGTCAGTGGTCGACGAGGAGTACCAGGCCCGCCCGCAGGGCGGGGCCCAAGCACAGGAGGGGAACCAATGAACGCTCTGTACCCCGACGGGTCCGCGGAGGGCGGGCCGACGGCGGTGGAGGTCAGCGGCCTCGGCCGCCGCTACCACCGCGGCTGGGCGCTGAAGAACTGCTCCTTCCGGATCCCGGCCGGGCGGATCTGCGCCCTGGTCGGACCGAACGGTGCCGGCAAGACCACGCTGATGTCGCTGGTCGCCCAGCTGCTCGCCCCCACCGAGGGCAGCGTCCGGGTGTTCGGCCACCCGCTCGGCGACCTCGCCGTCCGCGGCCGGATCGGCTTCGTCGCCCAGGACAAGCCGCTGTACCCCGGCTTCACCGTGGCGGAGACGCTGCGCCTGGGCCGGGAGCTGAACCGCAGCTGGGACCAGGCCAAGGCCGAGTCCGTGGTGGCCCAGGGCAAGGTGCCGCTGACCGCCCGGATCGGCACCCTCTCCGGCGGCCAGCGCACCCGGGTCTCGATGGCGCTCGCCCTCGGCGCCATGCCCGACCTGCTGATCCTCGACGAGCCGATGTCCGACCTGGACCCGCTCGCCAGGCACCAGCTGATGGGCCTGCTGATGTCGGAGGCCGCCGAGCGCGGCATCACCGTGCTGATGTCCTCGCACGTGATCGCCGAGCTGGAGGACTCCTGCGACTACCTGGTGCTGCTCTCCGAGGGCGGCGTCCTGCTGGCCGGTGACATCGAGGAGATCCTCGCCGCCCACCAGTTGCTGGTCGGCGACGACGGCGCCGAGGCCCCCGCCCCCGACCGGGTGGTCGAGCTCAACCGCACCGGCCGCCAGATCACCGCCCTGGTCCGGACGGACGGCCGTGCGCCGGCCGGCTGGGAGGTCAACCACCCCACCCTGGAGGAAGTCCTGCTCGCCCACCTGCGTTCCGGCGCGGTGCCCGCGCTGCTCACCGCCGAGGCCCGGCCCGCCGATCGGACGGTGGCGGCATGAGCAGCACCCTCGCACCGACCCGTGCCGCCGCCCGCCCCTCGCGCCTCGCGCCGCGCGGCATCTGGTGGCTGATGTGGCGTCAGCAGCGCCTCTCGGTCCTGCTCTGGCTGATCGCGGTGGTGGCCGCGGCGGTGGTCGTCCCGTTCCTGCGCGCGGCCATGGTGGACTACATCGACAGCCACCACATCGCGGGCTGCGCGATGATCACCTTGGACCCGGCCTGCCAGGGCGACGGGATCCAGCAGGCCGTCAACGGCTTCCGGACCAAGTACACCCCGTTCCTGCAGGCCATGGGGCTGCTGCTGACGGCCCTGCCGGCCGGGCTCGGCCTGTTCGCCGCCGGCCCGCTGTTCTCCAGGGAGTACGAGAGCGGTACCTGGCGGCTGGTGCTCGGCCAGAGCGTGACCCGCACCCAGTGGCTGCGCGCCAAGCTCGCCTCGGTCGCGGTGCCGGCGCTGCTCGGCTCCGCCGCGCTGATGGGCCTCTACCGGTGGATGTGGGCGCCCTCGGCGAACTTCGTCTCCGGGGTGGGCTGGTCCGGGACCTTCTTCGGCTCCGGCGGGCCCGTGCTGATGGCCACCGTGCTGCTCGCCCTCGCGGTCGGGGCCACGGTCGGGGCGCTGGTGCGCCGGGTGGTCCCGGCGATGGGGGCCACCTTCGGCGTGGTGCTGGTGCTCCAGTACCTGATCTCCGAGGTCCGGCCGTACCTGGTGCCGAGTCAGGTCCGGATGGTCCCCCGCTCCGAACTGCCCAACGATGTCTGGGGATTCGGCCAGGGGTTCATGACCTCGGGCGGCAAGCGGCTGCCGTACGACCTGTGCGACAGCTCCGCCGACTACGCCGACTGCCTGGCCAAGGCGGGCAACGCCCGCGAGTTCAGCGACGTCCACGTCGCGGCGGACTACTGGCCGCTGCAGGGCGTGGAGTCGGCGCTCTGCCTGGTGCTGGCCGCCGCCCTGGTGGGCTTCCTGTACTGGCGGACCCGCACGGCGGACTGACCCGGCGCGCAGAACGGCAGAAGGCGGGCGGACGTCGATGACGGCCGCCCGCCTCCGGGGTTAGCTACGCCGCGGGGGTGCGGGGGGGGGGCGGGCGGGGGAGCCGGGGCAGCG
>NZ_JBEZIR010000070.1:0-44919 GCF_040651175.1 Kitasatospora sp. NPDC048540 | reverse complement strand
CAGCGATGGCTCGGCTACCTCGCCCATCACCTGGTCCGGCTCGACCGCGAGCGGCAGGACCTCGCCTGGTGGGAACTGGGCACCAGCATGCCCCGCCGGCCGGGCGGGCGGCCGGAAGCAGACCGTCACGGTCTTCCCGGTCCGGTCGGCCCGGGAGCGCCACCCGTCGGAGAGCGCGTCGATCAACGCCAGCCCGCGGCCGGAGGTCGCCCCGGGACCGGCCTCCCGCGCACTCGGCGGCCGCACCGAGTCGTCGTGCACGCTGACGTAGAGGCAGGTGCCGTCCCAGGTGAGCACGAGATCCGCGTCGCTGTGCGCGTGCAGATGGGCGTTGGTGACCAGTTCGGAGACGGTGAGGACGACCGCGTCCGCGGTGTCGGGGGCGTACACGGTCCAGCCGAGCTCGTCGAGATGCCGGCGGGCCCACACCCGCCCCGCCCGTACACCGGTGGCGACGGGCAGCGTCCTCGCCCAGCCGAGGGCCTTCATCGCGGGCTCGCCGGCGTTCACATCCCGCTCCCTTCAGGATCGGTCCCCCTGCCCTACGCCTGCCCCGTCCGGCCCCCGCCACACCGCCCGGCAGCGAACCCCGCGCCCCGGGCGGGCCACGGCCCCGCCTTCGGGTGATCCGCGCGTGGCTGCTTGACCCGTCCGGCCCGAACCCACAGGGTCGGACCTGCGGCCCAGGCCGCGAACAGTCAGCGAGGCCCTGCCCGCCGGTGCGCCCGCCCCGACGGAAGCGGCCCAGAGCCCGGGACGGACGGGTGCACCGGTGCTCCTCGACCTGATGGTGATCGGAACGGCCATCACGCTGGGGCCGTTGCACAACAGCGCGTTCATCCTGCTGCTCTCCTCCGGACGCGGGACCCGCAACGGCCTGGCCTTCCTGCTCTCCTGGCTGGCCAACCTCGTCGCAGTGATCACCTGCGTGCTGCTGCTGACCGGCGGCACACCCCCCGCGCAGCACAGCCCGCCCTCCGTCGCGGCGGTCGCGGCCAAACTCGCCATCGGCCTCGGCCTGGTGCTGTACGGGGAGTACCTGCGCCGCCGGCCACCCCGTCCGCCCCGGCCGCCGCGCTGGGCCGCCCGGGTCGACCGGGCCAAGCCCGGCAGCGCCGCCGGACTCGCCTGGCTCCTGCAGCCGTGGGCACTGGTCGGCGCGGGTGCGGCGACGGTCATCGACGCGGACCTGTCCTCCTGGGCGGGCCGGCTCGCCCAGGCCGCCTACTGCCTGCTGGCGTCGCTCAGCCTGATCACGATGGAGCTGTACGCGGTCCGGGCGCCGCAGGCCGCCGACGCGCGGCTCAACGCACTGCGGGCCTGGGTGGAGGGCCACCAGAGCCGGCTGGTGATCACGCTCTCGCTGGCGGTCGGCGTCTGGCTGATGGCCAGGAGCATCTACGACCTGGCGACCTGAGCCGGACCCGGCCGGACCCGGCCGGTGCCGGTCCGTGCCCCCGACGGCCCCAGCGCCCCCGGTGCCCCCCGGCGGACCCTCGCCGCGGCGCCTGTAGTCGACCGGCGGTCCGGTCCGGTGCCGCCGGCCAGGTGTGGCCACCGGGAGGGCGGGTAGCCCGGAGGTATGAGCACTGCCACCGGCGCCGGCGCGCCGGGCGGTGGCCGGGCCGACCCGGAGACGGGCGCGGGCCCGACCATCGGCGTCGAGGAGGAGTACCTGCTGATCGACCCCGACAGCGGCCTGCTCCTGCCACGGGTCGACCCGGTACGCAAGGTCGCCGGGCTGCACCCCGCCGTGCACCACGAGGAACTGCAGAACGAACTCCTCCAGGCCCAGATCGAGATCGCCACCCCGGTCTGCCAGGACCTCGCGGAGGTCGGCGGTCACCTGCTGCGCCTGCGCCACACGCTGGCCGCCGCGGCCGAGGCGACCGGCTGCCGGCTCGCGGCCAGCGGGACGGCCCCCTACGCGCCGACCACACCCCCGGAGATCACCGACGCGCCGCGCTACCACTCCATCCGGCGCGACGTCTCCCGGCTGGCCGACGAAGCACTGATCAACGGCATGCACGTGCACGTGGCGGTACCCGACCCCCGCACCGGCGTCGAGGTGCTCAACCGGCTCCGCCCGTGGCTGCCGGTCCTGACCGCACTGTCGGCCAACTCGCCCCTGTGGTACGGCTCCGACACCGGCTTCGCGAGCTGGCGCACCGTGGTCTTCGGGCGCTGGCCGATCAGCGGGATCCCGCCGCACTTCGCGGACGCGCAGGACTACGACCGCCGGATCGACCACCTGCTGGAGGCCGGCCTGATCCGCGACCGGGGACAGCTGTACTGGCAGGCCCGGCTCTCGGCCCGGTTCCCGACCGTCGAGCTGCGCGCGATGGACGTCCAGCTGCGCGCCGACGAGGCGGTGATGCTGGCGGGGCTGGTCCGCGCGCTGGTCGTCACCGTGATGCGGGACGCGGCCGCGGGCCGCCCCGCCCCGCAGCGGACGCCGGAGAGCCTGGAAGGCGCCGCCTGGCACGCCGCCCGGTACGGCATGGACGGCACACTGCACGAACCGGCGACCGGACTGTCGCGCCCCGCCGCTGACCTGGCCGGCGACATGCTGGCGCAGCTCGCACCGGTCCTGGAGGAACTGGGCGACACCCGGGCGGTGGCCCCGCTGGTCGAACGCCTGCTGCGGGAAGGCAACGGCGCCGAACGCCAGCGCCGTGAGCTCGCGGAGCACGGGCGGTCCGGGCTGGTCGCGATGATCGCGGCGGAGAGCGCGGCAGCCTGAACGGGCCTCCGCCCCGGCTGCGCCCGGTTGTCGGTGGTGCCCCGTGGGATCCGGGGTGCTGCCTGCCGCTATCGTTCGGGCATGGACATGGGGGCCGAGGTCGCGCTGCTGATCGACGAGGCGGAGCAGCAACTGCACGACGGGGTGTGGGATCTGACACCGGGTGACCGGTCCCTCGCCCGCCAGGCCGCCGCCGAGCTGAACGCCGCCGTCGGCGTGCCCGGCGGCGCGGGGCGTCCGGCGGACATCGACCGGCTGGAGCACCTGCGCGAAGCCCTCGCCGTCCTGGCCATCGCCCTCTCGCGCACCCACGGACGCCTGGCCTGGTTCCTCGCCGGGGGAAGCGCCGCACTCTCACCCGTCCTGCACTGGCGGGCGCTGCCCGCCGGCGACCGCCCGGCCTTCAACACCGTGCTCCCGACCCCGCAGCAGTACGCCGACGCCGAGGACGCCGTACGCCGGCTCGGCGCCATGCTCACCCGGCTCGGCACCTGACCGCCCCCGGGCCGGGGCGCGGTATCGCCAGTGCGCCGCGCAGACCGTAGGGTCCCGCCATGGCCACGCACGAGCGCGAGATCACCGAGCCCGTCGACCTCTGCCTCGACGACGGTCGGCTGGACCCGGCGGCGGTCGGCTGGTCCCGGCGGCCGCTGCACCGCAGCGCGATCCGCGGCTGGGGCCGCACCAAGCGCTGGGAGTACTGGTGCGTGACCACGCCGACCCACCTGGTCGCGCTCACCGTCAGCGATCTCGACTACCTGGCGTTGAACTCCGTCCACGTCCTGCGGTTCGGCACCGAAGGTCCGGTGCGGGAGTTCGAGCGCACCGCGATCGTGCCCGGCGGGCTCGGTGTCCGCCTTCCCGACGGCATCGCGGGGGCAGCGGGCTGTCCACCGGTACGCGTCGGGCCCGAGCGGCCCGTACGGGGCCAGGTGCGGATCGAGATCGCTGACGCCGGCGGCGCAACCCGGCTGCGGGCGCGGTGTGTCGACCCCGACCGCCGGCCCGTCGAAGTGGACCTGCTCGCCGAACTGCCGGACGGGCACGAGACCCTGTCCGTCGTCGTCCCCTGGGGCGAACGCCGGTTCCAGTACACCTCCAAGCACACGGCCCGGCCGGCCTCGGGGACGGTACGCATCGGCGACGAGGTGCTCGGCTTCGGCGAAGACGCCTGGGCCGTCCTCGACCACGGGCGCGGACGGTGGCCGCACCGGGTGGCGTGGAACTGGGGCGCAGCGTCCGGCCGAACGGACGGGCACACCGTGGGCCTGCAGTTCGGCGGCCGGTGGACCCGCGGCACCGGCTCGACGGAGAACGCGCTGTGCGTGGACGGCCGGATCTCCAAGATCGGCGAGGAGCTGGAGTGGCGGTACTCGCGGCGGGATCTGCTGCGGCCCTGGACCGTCCGCGGCGGCGGACCCCACGGGATCGAGCTGACCTTCACACCCTTCCACAACCGGGCCACCCGCACCGACCTCGGCCTGCTCGCCAACCGCACCGACCAGTGCTTCGGCCACTACTCGGGGACCGTCCGCACCGACGACGGCCACCGCATCGCCGTCGACCGGCTGCTGGGCTGGGCGGAGGACGTCCGGATGCGGTGGTAGCGGGCCGGAATCCCGTAGGCGACGGCAAGCCGGGCCCGCGGCGCCGGACCCGCTTCCTATCCTGGGGCACATGACCATTCAGCGCATGGACAACGTCGGCATCGTCGTCGACGACCTCGACGCCGCCGTCGCCTTCTTCACCGAACTCGGCATGGAGCTGGAAGGCAGGATGCCGATCGAAGGCCGCTGGGCGGGAGAGGTCGTCGGGCTCGACGACATGCGGAGCGAGATCGCGATGATGCGGATCCCGGGCGCCCCGGGCCGGCTCGAACTGGCGAAGTACCACACCCCGAAGGCGATCACCCCCGAACCGGCGACCACCCCGGCGAACACACTGGGCCTGCACCGCGTCATGTTCGCCGTCGACGACCTCGAGGACACCCTCGCCCGCCTCCGCCCGCACGGCGCCGAACTCGTCGGCGAAGTGACGCGCTACGAGGACAGCTACCTGCTCTGCTACCTCCGCGGGCCGAGCGGCATCATCCTCGCGCTGGCCGAGCAGCTGAGCTGACGACTGCTCCGACCGTGACAGGGGCAACGCCGGAGGGCAGGTTGCGCACAGCCGCTGCCACGGCTTCCTCCGGCGTCGTTGTCCCGACGAGCACCTCACCCATGTAGCGCGCGCTGAGGGTGTACCGGTTCTCCCGCTGCGCGGCGGCCAGGCAGATCGGAACGACGGTCAGGTGAGGGCGGGTGGTGGTGGAGAACCGCAGCGTCCAGTGGCTGGTGAACGGGTAGAGCCCCCGCAGCGCCGGCTCGGCATACGCCGCCTCGACGAGTGCGTGGTATTCGGGCCAGTCCACCTCGCCCGCCTCGGTGCGAAGGTGCTGCCACTCCGACTCGGTCAGTAGCACCGGATCGTGGTCGGGCACCTCGAAGCGCCCGGTCAGGTGCACGAACGGCGCGGCGCGGTGGATCTCGGCCAGCTCCGCCCCGCAGTGCCAGGCTTGCGCGGCCCGGACGATCTGGGCGAGATCCGCTGTGTCGCCTTCGACGAGTGCCATGCCCTGGAACGGCTCGCACCCGCGGATCGACCAGCGCCGTTCGACCGTCCAGGCAGAGACGGCCAGGGGCGTCCGATGCGGAACCGTGCTCGCGACGGTCGCATGGCGCAGCGGGTCGGTATTCGTGACCGTGAACGGGACGCAGTGGCCGTCCCTGGCCGCGGCGGCTCGGAGCGCCGCGCCGAGGCTGCCCTCGGCCGCGATGTCGGGATACAGGACGGCTGGATCGGCGGAGGGGGACATGGATCACCATTGTGCCGCGGCCGCCATCCCGTGGTACAGCCGGTCCGCCGGCTGCGGCGCCCTCCCTGTGCCCGTCCGTGGCGTACCGGTTCCTTCGGCGCCGGGGCACGGCGCGATCTAGCATGAGAGACGAGATTCGGCTCGATGCCCCGCACCACCGGTGAGGAGGCGGCCATGGCGCTGGACGGCAGAGGCGGACCCGGGGAACCGGACGGCTCCCGGTATCCGCCGATCTCCGAGCACGGCCTGATCGGCGACCTCCGTACCGCCGCGCTCGTCGCCACCGACGGAACCATCGACTGGTACTGCTGCCCGCGCTTCGACGCACCCAGCGTGTTCGCGTCCATCCTCGACGCCGACCGGGGCGGCAGCTTCGAACTCTCCGCCGACGTGCCGGCCCGGACCCGGCAGTTCTACTTCCCCGACACCAACGTGCTGATCACGCGGTTCTTCGCCGCGGACGGGGTCGCGGAGATCCAGGACTTCATGCCCGTCGTCGACGAGTCCCGCGAGGCCGACCGCCACCGGCTGATCCGGCGGGTGCTCTGCGTCCGCGGGGTGCTCCCGTTCCGGGCCAAGGTCGCCCCGCGCTTCGGCTACGGCACCGAGCCGCACACCGCACACCTCGACGGGCACGAGGCGGTGTTCCGCTCCCCGTCCCTGACGCTCGCGCTGACCACCACGGCGCCCCTGGAGAGCGACGGCGTCGACGTGTGGTCGCACTTCAAGCTCCTGGAGGGCGAGTCCCACGTGTTCGCCCTCGACCGGATCGGCGACGACCTCGCACCCAGGGCGTGTCCGCGCGCCGAGGCGCAGGAGCAGGCCGAGGCGACCGTCCGGTTCTGGCGCCACTGGCTGTCCCGCTCGCAGTACCACGGACGCTGGCGGGAGATGGTGCACCGCTCGGCCCTGGTCCTGAAGCTGCTGACCTACGCGCCCACCGGCGCGATCGTCGCGGCGCCGACGATGAGCCTGCCCGAACAGATCGGCGGCGAGCGCAACTGGGACTACCGCTACGTCTGGGTCCGCGACGCGGCCTTCTGCGTCTACGCCATGCTGCGGCTGGGCTTCACCTCGGAGGCCGAGGCGTTCATGGGATTCATCTCCGAGCACGGGATCCTGCGGGGCACCAGGGAACGCGGCCCGCTGCAGATCATGTACGGCATCGACGGGCGCAGTGACCTGCCCGAGTACGAGCTGTCCCACTTCGAGGGCTACCTCGGGTCCGCGCCGGTGCGGGTCGGGAACGCCGCCACCGGGCAGCTCCAGTTGGACATCTACGGCGCCCTGATCGACTGCATCTACCTGTACGACAAGTGGGGGCAGCCGATCAGCAGCGGCCACTGGGACGAGGTCGGTGCCGTGGTGGACTGGCTCTGCGAGCACTGGGACCAGCCCGACGAGGGCGTCTGGGAGACCCGGTCGGGCCGGCGCGAGTTCGTGTACTCGCGGCTGATGTGCTGGGTCGCGCTGGAACGGGCGATCCGGATCGCCAACCGGCGCGGGCTCCCCGCCGACCTGCCGCGCTGGCGGCAGTCCCGGGACGCGATCTACCGGCAGATCATGGCCCGCGGCTGGTCGGCCGAGCGCTCCGCGTTCGTGCAACGGCTCGACGGCAACGTCCTCGACGCGTCCCTGCTGATGATGCCGATGGCCAAGTTCGTCTCGCCGACCGACCCCAAGTGGCTCTCCACGCTGGACGCGCTCACCTCGGACCTGGTCTCCGACTCCCTGGTCTACCGCTACGACCCGGCGGCCAGCCCGGACGGACTGCGGGGTCCCGAGGGCACCTTCTCGATCTGCTCCTTCTGGTACGTCGAGGCGCTGGCCCGCGCGGGCCGGCTGGAGGAGGCCCGGCTGGCGTTCGAGAAGATGCTCACCTATGCCAACCACGTCGGTCTGTTCGGCGAGGAGATCGGCCGGACCGGCGAACAGCTCGGCAACTTCCCGCAGGCGTTCACCCACCTCTCGCTGATCAGTGCCGCCTTCAACCTTGACCGGGCGCTGGGCTGACGGCGGCGGCCCGGTCCGGCCGGGCCGCGTTCCGCCCCTCTCCCCGGAAAGCCGGTGGTGGCGGGCCGGACGCGCTGCGTGGTCGCCCGGACGGAAGTCGGCCGGGGGCGTGAGAACCCGGACCGGCCGGGTAGGCGCCGTACGACGACGGACAGCAGTGACACGATCGGAGGCCACGGAATGATCGAGCTCGTCGACATCAGGGAATGGCGCGAACACGACGTCGTCGACCAGGACGGCAAGAAGATCGGCACCCTGGAATCCGTCTACGTGGACACCGCCACCGATGACCCGGCCTTCGCCACCGTCACCGTCGGCCTGCCCACCCGCCACCGGCTCGTGTTCGTACCGCTGGACGGTGCGCAGGCCGGACCCGGCTATGTCCGGGTCGCCTTCCCAAAGGCAGCGGTCAAGGACGCGCCGTCGATCGACACCGACGGTGTCCTGCCGGCCGAGGACGAACCCGCGGTCTTCGCCCACTACCAGCTCCCGTACGCCCCGGGCGCGGGCGGCGAACGCCGCCTGGCGCGCCGGTGAGGGGCGGTCCCCGATGGCGTGGATCCTGCTGCTGTTCCTGGTGGCCGTTGTCCTCGGCCTGATCGGTGCCGTCGCCAAAGGCCTGGCCTTCCTGCTGGTCATCGGCATCGCCGTGTTCGTCGTGGCCGTGGTGTTGTCCGTCGTCCGCTTCCGCAGAACCGGCCGCCGTCCCAGCCGCTGACGGCGGGCTGCCCAGGCCGCTCCCAGCCCAGGCCGCTCCCAGCCGCGGCGGAACCGGACATGGCGCAGCCGCGTCGCGGTACACGGGAACGATCATCTCGGGGGGCGGCATGGAGTTGACGGGGGACCGGGCGCGGGCCGGCGGCTGCGCGCGGACGGTGATGTGGGGCCTGACGGCGTTGGTGCTGGCCACGGCGGGCACCCTCTACGGCAGCGCCCGGGTGTCGGAGGCGTGGCACTGGTGCCTGACCCAGGACCACGAACCCGACCCCACCATGGCCGCGGCCACCCGTTCGGTGTGGGTCGTCATGCTCGTCGTGCTGGTGGTGCTCCGCGCGGTGGTGTCCGACCTGGTGCACAGCCGGTGGTACCTGCTGCTGCCGGTCATGTGCGTCGCCACCGCGGTGCTGACCGGGCTGTACGTGATCGGGATGGGCGGTCCCGCCCCCGTGCCGCCGGGGGCCCCGGAGGAGCAGGCCTGCTGGACCATGCCGGGCTTCCCGTTCCTGGGCTGATCGACGCCCCGCCCGGGGCCCGTCCGGGCCGGTCCGGCCGGGTCCCCGATCGGTCGCGTCCCCGATCAGTCGAAGCGGTGCGCGAACGGGCGGTCCGGGCAGCTCCGGCACTCGAAGAGGTACACGCCGCCCAGGTCACCGAGGCTCAGGTCGGCACCTTCGAAGCCGCGGTCGCGGTCCTCGGCGGGGGTCCACGCCCACCGGGGGCCGCTCTCCTCGGTGCTCTCCACCGTCAGCAGGTGGTCCATCGGCCGCCGGCAGCCCGGGCAGCACGGCCACACGGGATCCTGACCCCAGCCCGGCCAGCCGCCGAGCTTGGACCCGGGCGCGGTGGACAGGTGGACCTGGTAGTCCCAGCCCGTCTCCCGTTGCACCCGGTCGATGCGGTCCTCCAACTCGTCCCAGAGTTCCTGCGGGAGGTCCCAGCTCGCGTACTCCGGCACCAGTTCGGGGTGCAGCACGCACGGCCGCGGCACGTTGCCGTACCCCGCCCGCGCGGGCGCCGGTGGGGCCTGCCGCACCGGCCCGACGGCTGCCGCCGACCGCCAGTGCACCGCGGGCACCACCCAGCGGTCCCCGTGGTACAGCGGGCACCAGAGCACCTGGAGCAGGTCGCACCCGGCGGGGAACGGCACCAGGTCCGGTACGTCGGCGCGGTGGATCTGGACGACCGCGACCATGGGCGACCCCGAGTGCTCGGGGCACGACGGCCACGGTTCCCCGGCGGGCCACAGCAGCGGCCCGCCGAGCGAACTGTCGCCGGGCGCCGGCTCGCCCCGCCGGGGGTGCAGCCGCACGGTGTCCCGGCGGAACGGGACCACCTCGGGGAAGAGCTCCTCGACGGGCAGCGGGCGCGGGGGCGTTCGACGGGTCACCGCTGGACCGTACCCGCCGCACCCGGCCGGGCGCACCGGGGATTTGGCCGCCGTCACAGGCTCAGCAGCAGGTCCCGGACGGCCGCGGGCCGGGACAGGAACGGGTGGTGGCCCGTGTCGAGTTCGACGACGCGGCCGGCCCGGCGGGCGAACTCGCGCTGCAGCGCGGGCGGGGTACCCCGGTCCTCGGCGCAGACGAGGTACGTCGACGGCACCTGCTGCCAGGCGGCCGCGCCGACCGGCTCTCCGGTCACCCGTACGCTCTGCCGGGCGAGGTGGTCCGCCGCCTGCACCTGGAGGGCCGGGTCGCAGTCCTGGAGGAACGTGTCCACCAGCAGCTCTGGGCGGACCCCGAAGGTGCCGGCGCCGGGGTCGACGTCGAGGAACGGGGCGGGGCCGCCGTCCCCGAAGTCCGACAGGCTCTGCCCGACCTCGGGCAGGTAACTGGAGACCAGCAGGAGATGGCGCACCGACCCGAAGCCCGCGGCCGCCTCCGCGGTGACGATGCCTCCGTAGCTGTGCGCGACCACCACCGTCGGCGCGTCGCCCGCAAGTAGCACCTCCCGTACCGCCGCCACGTCCTCGGCCAGCCCGGCGCCACCGACCCCGGCGGCAGCCCCCGTCTCACCACAACTCGGCAGCGCCGGGGCCACGCTCTCCACGCCCCGCTGCTGCAACAACTCGGCGGTGCGATGCCACCACCACGACCCGTCCCGCACGCAAGCCCCGTGCACGAACACGACCCTCATCGCCACCTCCACGTCCGTCCCGGTTCCCCCGGCCCATCCTGCTGTGCCGGCAGCCCGCCCATCAGGTCGCTCGGCGATCTCCCGAGGGATCGGAAGGTAAAAGGTGCGCAAAGTGGCGGGCTGGTTCGCCGAAACGGCTCTCTCTTCCGATGGGAACGGCCGTACGGCCGCCCGTCGTCCGAATCGAACAACACCGAACAGCACCGAACCAGGATGGTCCCGTGAACGATCTGCCCATATCGCCCCTCCAAGCGCTGCCGGACGGGAACGCCGAACTCCACGTCGTTCTCACGCTCAGCTGGAACGACGTCGCCTCCCTCGGGCGGGAGGCCGGCCGGCTGGCCACCCGCCTGCAGCGCGCGGTCAGCCTCGACGAGGCGGCCAGCCACGTCCTGAGCTCCCGGCCGGAGACCGCCGCCCCCGCCCGGGCCCGGGCCAACCCGGCCCTCGCGCAGCCCGCCGCGCCCGCCGTCCCCGCGCAGGTCGAACAGGCTCGGCAGAGCGCCGAGTTGATGATGCGGCCGACCACCCCCACGGACCCGGCGAACGCGGGCGCACCGGCGGCACCCGCAGCAGCCGCGCCGAGCCGGCCGGCCTCGGCGGCGCCCACCGCGGTGCCGGCGGCGGCCCCGGTCGCGGCACCGGCCGCCTGAGCACTCCCGTGCGGCGGCCCCGGCGCGGCCTGCTCCGGGCCCGGGACCGCCGCACACCCGCGGTGGCCTCCGGTCCGCCCCTGCGCGGGACGCGCTGTCGGCGAGGCCCCCTGGCACGGGCGAATCCTGATCATCCCCGGGCCGGGCAGCCGCTGGTGCCGCGCCGGCCCGGCCCCCTGCGAGGGAGCCGCACCCGTGCCGACCAGCCCCACCGCAATACCGCCGTACGCCGTTCCCTGCCCCGGGCCGGACGGCTCCGCCGGGCGGTACGCCCTGGTCTGCGGCGACGGGCGGCTGGTACGGGCGCCGGACCTGAGCACGGTCGGGCCGTTCCACCCGGACGGCCGGGGCGGGCCCGTCGCCCCCGCCGCCGACCCGCACGGCCGCTGGGGCCACCTCGACCAGCACGGCGCCTGGCTGGCCGCACCGGCGCTGCGCCGCACCGAAGCCTTCGACGACAACGGCCTCTCCCGGTTCCAGGCCGACGACGGCCGCTGGGGCTACGCGGGCACCGACGGCACACCCGTCATCCCGGCGACCCGGGGGCCCACCGGGTGCCGGTCGTGCCGCTGCGGGCCCGGCCGCCGCTGCGTCACCGGTACGGGTCAGCGAGGGGTCAGCGGTGGGTCAGGCGGGTGGGGCATGCTGAAGGCACGTCAGGGAGCGAGCGAGGCTCCCCGACCGGGAGAGGTGCCCGGAGCGGTTCATCGGGTGCCTGGCCGGCAACGGCCGAGCAGGGTCCTCCGGGGCCCGCGCAGGTTCGAATCCTGCCCTCTCCGCAGCGTGCACCCCGTTCCGGCCCCCCTTCCGACGCCCGGCAGCCGGGGGTGAGCCCCCGCCGGTGTTCGGACCTTCCCCGTTGTCGTACCGGTGCGGCAGGATCGGCACATGACGGAACAACAGATCGATGGAGAGTCGTCGGCCCGGGCGGCCGCCACCTACCTCGCAGGGCTCGGCGAGCGGCTGCGGGGTGACGGATGCGTGGTGACCTCGACCACCTGGGGCGACCACCCGGTGGTGATAGGCAGCCGGTCGGACCGCCGGATCCAATGGTTCGGCACCAAGGTCGAGCTGTTCGTCCTGGCCGCCGCCGTGCCCGCGGTCGACCAGGCCGTGCTGGCCGACTACACGGGCTGGGCGATGGACTACACCAAGCATCTGCGCAGTGGTCTGCCCGGCGCCCGTAACGCGGCGATGATCCTCCCCGCCCTGGTCAGCGGCAGTGTCCAGCGATCCGCGACGGACTGGGCCGCCAAGGACGCCCGGATCCTGGGAACGACCCTGGTCGGCCGTCCCGTCACGGTGCAGACGGCGGCCACCGGCGCCGGCCGGGTCACCATGTACCGGGGCCGGGTCGCGTGGGGCGGGATGTTCACGGGGCACGTCCTGGAGAAGGCGTCGCTGTACTTCCCCGGATAGGCCCGCGCCCGGGGGACTCGCGCCGGGGGACTCGCGCTGAGTGGCCTCCGCCGAGGGCCGCCCCCTGCCCCGGCGGGGGCGGCCGCCGTCAGCCCGGTGCGCCGCTCTACGGGACGCTCCGGATGATCCGTGCGTACAAGTTCCTCATGCGGCCCACCGTGGGCCAGACGCAAGCTCTCGGCGAGATGCTGCGTGATCACTGCTCGCTCTACAACGGGGCGTTGCAGGAGCGTAGGGATGCCTACCGGCATGTCTCGAGGACCAGCATCAAGTACGGGATGGGATGCAGTCCGCGCAGCTCAACGAGATCCGGGCGTTCGACCCGGAGCGTCAGGGACGCTGGTCGTTCTCGTCCCAGCAGGCCACGCTTCGCCGTCTGGACAAGGCATTCGCGGCGTTCTTCCGCCGGGTCAAGACCGGTGGGACGCCCGGCTACCCGCGCTTCCGTGGAGTCAACTGGTTCGACACGGTCGACTTCCCCAAGGACGGCGACGGCTGCCGCTGGGATGCAACCCCGCACGACCCCGTGACCCACGTCCGATTCCAGGGCGTCGGGCACGTCAAGGTCAACCGGCACCGGCCCGTGGTCGGCAAGGTCAAGACCGTGTCCGTCAAGCGCGAGGGCAAGCGCTGGTACGTGATCCTGACCGCCGAGCAGGCCGAGCCCGAGCCGCTGCCCAAGACCGGGTCCGTGGTCGGCATCGACATGGGCATAGCCAACTTCCTCGCCGACTCCAACGGCGAGTTCGTGCCCAACCCGCGCCACGGCCGGAAGGCCGCTGCGAAGCTCGAAGCCGCACAGCAGGACCTGACCCGGTGCAAGCGGCGCAGCAACCGCCGCCGCAAGGCCGTCCGCAAGGTTGCCGACCTGCACCGCACGGTGCGCCGCCGGCGGCTCGACCACGCCCACAAGACCGCGCTTCATCTTGTCCGCGCGCACGACTTCATCGCGCACGAAGACCTCAAGATCCGCAACGTCGTCAAGGCCCCTGCCCCGAAGCCGGACCCCGAGATGCCGGGCAGCTTCCTGCCCAACGGGGCCGCCGCCAAGGCTGGGCTCAACCGCTCGATCTCGGATGCCGGTTGGGGGGTGTTCCTCGCGATCCTGAATGCCAAGGCTGAGAGTGCCGGACGGGAATTGGTCGCCGTGGACCCCCGCAACACTTCCCGGAGCTGCCCCGAATGCGGGCACGTCTCAGCGGAGAACCGGCCCACACAGGAGAAGTTCCACTGTGTCAGCTGCGGCCACACGGCGCACGCTGACACGGTAGGTGCTGTCAACGTTCTACGGGCCGGGCTGGTCCGTCGCGAAGCCGTACCGGCTTAACGAGAAGCCCCGGCGTTTACGCCGGGGAGGAGTCACGACGGAGAAGCCGAGCGGTACGGACGCGAACGGGTGGGCCATCACGATCCGGTCGCCGTCCTGCGGGTCCAGCACCACGTCACGGCTGCCGTGCAGCGCGCGGAGCTCCCGGCGCACCCCGTCCGGGGTGAGCAAGGTCAGCGCGGCGAGCTCCGGTACACCCGGGGCGCGGCCGGTCCGCGCGAATCCGTGGTAGACGGCCAGGCGTACCCGTTCCGTCGCGGGCAGCGGATCCGGGGGCTCCGGGCGGGTTCCGGTCATCCTGCTCGCTCCTCCGTCGGCGGGGGCGGCCCGGTCCGGTCGCCGGTACCAGGATCGACCACACCTGCGCCGGGCGGTGCCCGAACACCCGCCCGGTGAACGGTCGATCGCCGGCGCGGGGCTCAGGACCGGGCGTCGCCGTCGTGCTCGTGCTCCGGCAGGTCGCCGGAGAGCAGGTGCTCGGCGCCGCCCTCGAGGAGCGCGGCCATCTCGGTGGAACGCGGGAGCATGGTCTTCTCGTAGCTGCGGACGGCCTCGTCGACGGTGTCGGATCCGGCTATGGCGAGGGCGAGTTCGGCGGCGTCGAGCATGGCGAGGTTGACGCCGACGCCGAGCGGGGGCATGAGGTGGGCGGCGTCGCCGAGCAGGGTCACCGTCGGGTTGTGCTGCCAGGTGTGCGGGACGGGAAGGGCGAGGATCGGGCGGTCGACGTACGGGCCGTCGTTGTCGGTGATCAGCCGGCGCAGCCGGGGTGACCAGTGGGCGTACTCGTCGAGCAGCAGGGCGCGGATGCCGTCGGTGTGGTCGGCGCCCAGGCCGCTGCGGCGGATCCAGTCGACCGGGGCGCGGCGGATGAGGTAGGCGCGGATGTGGTCGCCGCTGTTGCGCTGGGCGAACAGGCCGCGGTCGCCGTCGCCCGCGGCGGCGCTGCCCGGGCCGACCAGCTCGGCGATCTCGGGGTGCAGGTTCTCCACGTCGGAGAACCAGGCCTCCACGAAGCTCACCCCGGTGTACTCCGGAACGGCGGGGGAGACGGCCCGGCGCACCCGGGACCAGGCGCCGTCGGCGCCGATCACCAGGTCGGCCTCGGCGGTCGTGCCGTCGGCGAAGTGCAGCCGGCGCGGCCCGTCGGCGGGCCCGCCGACGGTGGTGAGGGTGTGTCCCCACCGGACGGTTCCCGGCTGGAGTGAGCCGAGCAGCAGGTCGCGCAGCTGCCCGCGGTCGATCTCCGGCTTGAACAGTTCGCCGTCCTCGGGGACGTGGTGGGAGACGACCGTGCCGGCCGGGTCCAGCCGGCACATCTCCTGCCGTTCGGGGCGCGCCAGCTCCAAGAACTGCTCGAGCAGGCCGGCCTCGCGCAGGGCGAGCTGGCCGTTGTCGGCGTGCAGGTCGAGGGTGCCGCCCTGGTTGCGGGCGCCGGGGCCCGGGTCGCGGTCGTACACGGTGACCGCGATGCCGCGCTGCTGGAGGATCCGGGCGCAGGTCAGGCCGCCGGGGCCGGCGCCGATGACGCTGATCCTGGCCCGGGCGGGTGCGAGGGGGTTCATGGTCTTCCTTCCACGGGTGCCCGGTCACGGCCGGTGGACGGGGTGCCGTCGGCTCGTCGGGCACCGCCCACATTATTGAAACGGTTGCAAATATGCAATCATTCCAATATTGGCGCGGTCCCAAAGCGGCGGATAGGGTGACGGCCATGGCAGACACGACCGACCGCACGGCAGCGGGCGACCAGGCAGCAGCGGGCGACCGGGCAGCAGCGGGCGACCGGGCAGGAACGGCCGGGCGGCGCGAACGCAAGAAGGCCGCCACCCGCCGGGCCATCGCGGACACGGCACTGCGGCTGTTCCTGGAACGCGGCTACGAGCAGGTCGGCGTCCGCGAGATCGCCGAAGGCGCCGACGTCTCGGTGTCGACCCTGTTCAACTACTTCCCCGAGGGCAAAGAGGCCCTGGTCTTCGACGAGGACGCCCGCAACGAGGCCGCCCTCGTCGGCGCCGTCACCGACCGCCCGCCGGGCCGGACGATCCCCCAGGCCCTCCGCGCCCACCTCGCCGCCTTCGTCGACTCGGCGCACACCAGGGACCCCCGCTTCGCCGACTTCGAGCGGCTCGTCAACGACACCCCGGCCCTGCGCGAGCACTCCCGCACGATGTGGCTGCGCCACGAACACGCCCTCGCCCGCGCCCTCGCCGACCAGACCGGCCGGCCGCACGACGACGTCATCTGCGCCGCCTACGCCCGGTTCACCCTCGAATCCCTCGCGTTCGCCCGCACCTGCCCCGACCCCGCTGCAGCCGTCGACCAGGTCTGCCTCCTGCTCGACCAGGGCTGGACGGCCACCGTTGCCCCCGACGACCCCCTGCCCGGCGGACCCGCCGCGGACCAGCCCCCCTCCGGGTAGGGGACGGCGCCCGTACCGGGCCGGGTCAGGAGGGGGTCAGCGTGCGGTCAGGCCGGTGGGACATGCTGAGGGCACGTCAGGGAGCGAGCGAGGCTCCCCGACCGGGAGAGGTGCCCGGAGCGGTTCATCGGGTGCCTGGCCGGCAACGGCCGAGCAGGGTCCTCCGGGGCCCGCGCAGGTTCGAATCCTGCCCTCTCCGCCCGGCGCGGGCCCGTGGTGCGGTGCGGGTCAGGACTCCTGGCCGGTGGCGGCGAGAACGATCTCACGGATGGTCACGTTGGGCGGCTGCCGGTAGGCGTACGCGATGGCCTCGGCGACCGCCTGCGGATCCAGGGCACCGCCCGCGGACTTCTTCCACGCCTCGTAGTCGCTCCTGATCCGCGCGTCGGTGGTGTGGGAGAGCAGCTCGGTCTCCACCGCGCCGGGGGCGATGGTGACCACGCGCACCCCGGCGGAGGCGACCTCCTCGCGCAGGTTCTCCGACATGGCGTGGACGGCGAACTTGGTGCCCACGTACGCGGTGTGGTTCGGGTAGGTCTTGCGGCCCGCGACGGAGCTGACGTTGATGATGGTCCCGGCGCCGCGGGCGACCATGCCGGGCAGGACGGCGCGGATCCCGTACAGCACGCCCTTGATGTTCAGGTCGACCATCCGGTCCCACTCCTCGGCCTTCTGGTCCGCGATCCGCCCCAGCAGCATCGCCCCGGCGTTGTTGATGATCGCGTCCACCGGACCGAACCGCTCCTCCGCCTCGCGCACCGCCGCCTGCAGCGCGTCCCGGTCGGTGACGTCGACCCGGCGGCACAGGGTCTCGGGCAGGCCGAGCTGCTCCAGCCTCTCCAGCCGCCGCGCGAGCAGCAGCAACGGGTGCCCCTCGGAGGACAGGAGCCGGGCGGTGGCCGCCCCGATGCCGGAGCTGGCACCGGTGATGACGATCAGGGGCTTGGACAAGGCGCTTCCCTCTTCGGTTCAGGTACGGACGGAGTGCTTGCCATCCAGGAGACCACCGCGGGTCCGCCGCAGCGCGCTGCCACCGCCGGTGCCGCTGCCGGTGCCTCGGCCCGGACGGACGGGCACGCCCGGACGGCCCAGCACGTCACCGGGGCGCGACCCCTCCGCCGAACTATGCGCCGTCCTGCCCACGCGCAGAGCCCGACCCGGCCCCGGGAGGCCGGAGCTGCGCCGCCCCGAGGACACGTTCGCGGGCCCGCGGATCGGCCGCCCGCACCTGCTGATCAACCGGATCGCGCTCGGCTCGTACCTGCTCTTCGTCCTCGCGCGCTTCCTCGCGCTCTGACCGGCGGGCGCGGCGGCCGGGCCCCGCTACCCGGCGGCGGTGATCCTGGCGAGGAACGCCGCCCGGTCGTCGTTGTCGCGGAGCCGGCCGGCGACGCCCCGGGGGAACGTGTACCGGTCGGGGTCTGTGCCCACGCCGCTGCGGCATCGAGGGCCAACCTGGCCACGTACGACGGCGCCGAACTCGGCAGGGCCGTCGCCGCGCACCCCGGTGACGTCGAAGCCGCGCCGGCCGCGTAGGAGCAGGAGCTGTTCCCCCGCAGCGCCCGGGCCGCCGCCGAGGCCGTCGAGATCTTCCGGCTCTGCTGCCTCGACGACGACGCTCCCCGCGGCCTGATCGGCCTGATCGGCCTGACCGGCCTGTTCGCCGGGAAGCCGTGACCGGTGGCGGTCACGGCCGCGTACGAACCCGGCGGCGGATCAGGCTCCGAGGGCGTGGACCATGGCGGTGATGGCCCGGAGTTGCGGAGCGTCCTTCACGGCGAAGTCCTGGCCGGTGTAGCCGAACCAGTCCCAGCAGCCCTGCGGGTTGACGGGGACGAGGCTGGAGACGGCCTGCGGGTAGAGGACGACGAGGTCGTTGGTGTCGGCGTAGGTGTCGAGGTTGCCGCGGCGGGGGAACAGGTCGCCGAGCAGGTACTGCCCGGAGAGGCAGCCGTGCAGCGCGACGACCAGCTTGCACGGCTGTCCGGCGGCGCAGGCGGGCGGGGTGTAGAGCAGGCCGGTGGAGTCCATGCTCAGGCGGGGCGCCGAGCCGCCGGGGGTGTAGCGGTTCTGGTCGAAGCGGGTGAGGGCGCCGGCGGGCGCGGCGTGGTTCGGCGGGTCGACGTGGCCGAGCCAGTGGGTGAGCATCTCGCGCTGCGGGTCGTCGCCGCAGTCGTTGACGAACGGGGGCAGGGTCAGGCCGCACGGCACCACGCCCTGCGGGCTGACCCAGGAGTGCCCGGCCCAGTCCGAGTCGTGGTAGACAACCCTCGCGCCGAAGTCCTGGTAGAAGGCGACGCCGCTGTCCGAGACCAGCGGGTTGACCACCGGGTCGAGGCGGCCGTGGTAGACGTACACCGGCTTGCCGGCGAGGTTGCCGACCGGGTCGATGCGGCCCTGGCCGGCCCATTCGACGGCTTGCTGCTCGAGCTCCGGCAGGCCGTGGCCGACCAGGCAGACGGCGGCGTCGACCACATTGCCCCGGCCGCAGTCGTAGGGTCCGGCGGCGACGATGCCGGCGCCGTCGAAGGTGCCGGAGTAGGCCACCTGGAGCTGGGTGGCCAGGAAACCGCCGGAGGAGACGCCGGTGACGTAGGCGCCGGTCAGGTTGAGGTGCGGCAGACCCGGCGCGGCCTCGGCGGCCCGGACGGGCGCCGCGGGGCCGAGCGCGGCGAGAGCGGTGGCGGCGGCAACGGCGGCCGCCCGGCGAAGGGTTCGGGACAGCCGGGGCAGGACGCGGAACACCATGGAGCACTCCCTCGGGTGGGTGGGGTGAGGTGCGTGAGGTGCGTGGTGCGGTCCGGGCGCGGAGTGGCACACGCTCGCTCCGGCCAATCGATCGGTTGGTGACTGCGCGGCTGTGGAGTACGATCCGACCTCGGCGCTACGCTGTCAACCAATCGATCGGTCGGAACTTCGGTGGCGGCACGCCGCGGACCCCAGGAGGACCACGTGGAGCACCCCGGCTGGCAGCCGCGCCGGACCGCGGCCGTCGGACCCGACCTGCCCGCCGGCGTGACCCCGCCCGGCACCCGGGGACGCATCCTCGAGGAGGCGCTCGGCCTGTTCGCCGAGGCCGGGTTCGCCGGTACCTCCATCCGGCAGATCGCAGCCGCCGTCGGCATCAACTCGGCCACCCTGTACGCGCACTACCCCTCCAAGGAGCACGTGCTGGCCCACCTCGTCCAGGTCGGGCACGAGGAACTCCACGCCCGGCTCGCCGAAGCCGTGGCGAGCACCCGGACCGCCGACCCCGCCACCCGGGTGGTGGCACTGGTGCGCGCCCACGCCGACGTCCACACCCGCTTCCCGCTGCTCGCGATCGTGACCGACGGCGAGATCCACTCCCTCTCACCGGACCTCGCCGCACCCGCCCTCGAACTGCGCCACGCCTGCTGGCAGTTCCTGCTCGACGCGATCGAACAGGGCATCGCCGAAGGCGTCTTCCACGTGCCCGAACCGCTGCTCGCCGCCACCGCCATCAGCGCCATGGGCGTGCGGGTGGCCCACTGGGCCGGACCCGACCAGCCCTTCACCCCCGAGCGGATCGCCGAGGCCCACGGCGAGTTCGCCCTGCGCATCCTCGGCGCCACCCCCTCGACGGCTGCCACCGCCGGCTGACCGCCCCCGCGGCCGCCCCCGCGACAAGGAGACCCATCCGTGCATCCGGTCGTCCGCACCACCCACGGCCTGCTCCGCGGCACCCGCAGCGCCGACGGCGTCGCCGCCTTCCGCAACATCCCGTACGCCGCGCCGCCGGTCGGCCCGCTGCGACTGCTGCCGCCGCAGCCGCCCGCCCGCTGGGACGGCGAACGCGACGCCACCGCCCCGGGACCCACCGCACCCCAGGCGCCGTACGCCCCGCCGCTGGACGTGCTGCTGCCCGAGATCACCGTCCCCGGCGAGGACTGCCTCAACCTCAACGTCTGGACCCCGGACACCGCGGCCCGCCTGCCGGTGATGGTCTGGCTGCACGGCGGCGCCTTCACCAACGGCGCGGGCTCGCTGCCGATGTACGACGGCAGCGCGTTCGCCCGGGACGGCGTCGTGCTGGTCACCCTCAACTACCGGCTCGGCGCCGAAGGCTTCCTCGACCTGCCCGGCACCACCCCCAACCGCGGCCTGCTTGACCAGATCGCCGCCCTCACCTGGGTCCGCGACGGCATCGCCGCGTTCGGCGGCGACCCCGCCAACGTCACGGTGTTCGGCCAGTCCGCCGGCGCCATGAGCATCGCCACCCTGCTGGCCGTGCCCCGGGCCCGAGGACTGTTCCACCGCGCGATCCTGCAGAGCGGCGCCGCCCACCACACCCACGGCAGGGCCACCGCGGGCCTGATCCGCGACCGGCTGGCCGAACTCCTCGGCACCGCACCGGAACCGGCCGCTATCGCCGCCCTGCCCACCGCCACCCTGGTCGAGGCGCAGCAACGGCTGCGCGCGGCCGTCACCGCCGACCCCGACCCCGCGCGGTGGGGCGAGGCCGCCCTGAACCTGCTGCCGTTCGAACCCGTGGTGGACGGCGACATCCTGCCCCGGGCACCGATCGACGCCGTCAGCGCCGGGGCGGCGGCCGGGATCGACCTGATGGCCGGGACCACCACCGAGGAGTTCCGGCTCTACCTCGCCCCCACCGGCCTGCTCGACGCCGTACCCGAAGCCGCCCTGCCGCACCTGACGGCCCGCTACGGCCTCCCACCCGGCGCCCTCGACCGCTACCGGGCCGGCCGGCCGGACGCCTCGCCGGGAGAACTGCTCGCCGCCGTCGCCACCGACTGGTTCTACCGCATCCCCGCCATCCGCCTGGCCGAGGCACACGCCCGGCACCGCCCCGCCGCCACCTACCTGTACGAATTCGCCTGGCGCTCACCGGCGTTCGACGGCCGGCTCGGCGCGTGCCACGCCGTCGACGTCCCGTTCACCTTCGGCGTCCAGGACGATCGGGCGCTCGCGCCCATGCTCGGGGACCACCCGCCGCGGCAGCTCGCGGACGCGGTACGCCGCGCGTGGACGTCCTTCGCCACCACCGGCGACCCCGGCTGGCCGCCGTACACCCCGGACGGCCGGGCCACCCGGGTCTTCGACACCGACCCCCTGCTGGTCACCGACCCCCGTCCGGACGAACGCTCCCTGTGGGACGGCCGCCGCTGACCCCGCCGGCCGGCGGGTCCCGTGCGGCGGGCTACCCGGCGGGCGTCGCCACGGCGTCCGCGGCCTGGCACAGGTAGGCGTCGAGGGCGGCCGCGGCGGTCAGCATCGCCAGGCCGCGGGCCCGCAGCCGGCCGCGCCACTCCTCGAGTGCGGCCTGCAACGGTTCCGGGCCGCCCGCCGTCCGGACCTCCGCCAGGACCCGCGCGATCCGGTCCAACCCGTGCCCGCCGCGGCGCAGTTGGTGGGCCAGCAGGGCATCCCGGACATCGGCGGAGCCGTAGACGCGGTACCCCGTGCGGGCATCACGGCGGGGGACGACCAGCCCGGCCCGCTCCCAGGTGCGCAGGGTCGCCGGCCGGAGGCCGAGCCGGTGCGCCAGCGGTCCGATGAACGTCGCCCCCGGCTCCGCCTCCGGGTCCCGCTGCGGCGCCAGGCCGCGCAAGGCGTCCTCGACGTCCCGCAGCGTGCTCCGGTCGCCGGCCAGCCGGACGTGGCTCTCGTCGATCAACCGCAGCGCTTCGTCGACCGCACCGCCGTTCACCGCCCGCATCACCGCCGACGCGGTCGGGTGGCCGTGCGCGGGGACCAGCGCAAGGAACGCGCGCAACGCCGCCGCATGGCGAGGGGAGTACCGGCGGTAGCCGTGCGGCGAGCGCCCGGCCGGCGGCAGGATCCCCGCGTCCTCGTAGTTGCGCACCGCCTGGGTGGACAGGCCGTGCTCACGCGCCAGATCAACGGGCCGTAGCCACATGGTTGAAGCTTTCCCCTTCCCAGCGGCCGAAAATGCCGGAAAAGTCTACACCGAAGCTTCAAGGATACGGTTGAAGCCATGACGGCCTCGATCCGGGACGCCGCCCGCCCCTTCGGCGGCGCCTCCCTCACCGCGCTCCTGTCCCCGGCCACCCGCCTGCTCGGCCTCGGCGAGCCCACCCACGGCGTGGAAGCCTTCCCCGAACTGCGCAACGAGCTCTTCCGCCACCTCGTCGAACACGAGGGATACCGCTCGATCGCCCTCGAGAGCGACTGCCTGGCGGCCCTGGTCGCCGACGCGTACGTGGCCGGCGGCCCCGGCAGCCTCGACGACGCCATGGACCGCGGCTTCAGCCACGGCTTCGGCGCCTCGCCCGCCAACCGGGACCTGCTGCGCTGGATGCGCGCCCACAACGAGCAGCACCCGCACCGGGACCGCCTGCGCTGCTACGGCTTCGACGGCCCGCTCGAGATCAGCGGAGCAGCGAGCCCGGGCCCGGCCCTGACCGCACTGCACGACTACCTCGCCCCCCACGTGGACCTGCCCTGCGACCGCGAGACCCTCGACGGGCTGCTCGGCCCCGACGGGCGCTGGACCGACCCCGGCGCCATGACGGACCCGGCCCGGTCCGTCGGCCGCACCCCCGAGGCCGCCCAACTGCGGCTGCTCACCGACGACCTGGGCGCCCTGCTGACCGCGCACGCCCCGCACCTGACGGACGCGACCTCGCCCGGCGGGCTCTGGCACGCCGGCCTGTACGCCCGCACCGCCGCCGGACTGCTGCGCTACCACGCCGCCCTGGCCGACCCGGCGCCCACCCGCTTCGGCTCCCTGATGCGGCTGCGCGACGCGATGATGGCCGACAACCTCGCCGCCGTCGTCCGCCGCGAGAGCGGGCGAGGTCCCACCCTGGCGTTCGCCCACAACAGCCACCTGCAACGCGACCTGAGCCACCTGCGGTTCGGCGGCCGCCTGCTCGAGTGGTGGAGCGCCGGCGCCATCATCGGCACCACCCTCGGCGACGGATACGCCTTCGCCGCCACCACCTTCGGCACCCGCGGCTCCGACGTCCCACAGCCGGGCACCTTCGAAGCCGTGCTCTCGGACCTGCCCCACCCGCGCGCGGTCCTCGACCCGAGCCGGCTGCTCACGGCCCTGGACCCGAAGCCGCAGCGCCGCGTCCCGGCCGATCACACCTATGCCTCCCTCGACCCGGACACCGTCGGCCGGGCCGACGCCGTCGTGTTCCTCCGCGAGGTCTGACCGGCGCGGTCCCTTGCCCCGGCCGGCGCGACCCGGGGACGGCGGACAGTGCCCCATGATCGAAAACCACGGGCGTCCGGCGGCCCGGCGGCGTTAGGCTCCGCGCGCAGTCACCCCCACCGACCAGGAGAGACCATGCGGAGAACCGTCGCAGCCCGGGCCGCCGTGCCCTTGATCACGGCCGTCGCGCTGTCGGGCTGCGCCTCGGCGCGGCCACCGGAGCCCCACGCTGCCGCCGTCTCCCCCTCGGCTGCGACGTCCCCCTCGGCCGCCGCCCGGCCCGCCCAGCCCGCCCGGGTGGCGCTCGGCCCGCTGACGGAGGACCAGCTGTGGTCGGCCCGGCTCGGCGTCGCCGACCTGCCCGGCGGGGCGGTCGTCGAACCCTCGCCCGTGCCGCAGCCCTGGGCCGGGTTCGACCAGGCCGCCGCCGCGTCGCCCGGGTGCGCGCCGGTGGTCGCGGCACTGACCGAGGAGCCCCGGGCCCGGGCCCGGGCGGTCTACGTGATCGGCAACAACACCTTCGGCAACCGGACCACCGTCGATCTCGGCGCGTTCGCCCCCGGGGAGGTCCCGGCGCGGTTCGATGCCCTGGCGGCGGCGGTCCGCGACGGCTGCCGGGAACTCAAGGTGCCGACCGGGGCGGGGAACCGCACCATCCGGGTCCGGGAGGTGGCGTTTCAGGACGCGGGCGTACCGGCGGTCGCCTTCGCGCTCGACAGCCCGACCGGGGCCGTCGCCTCCGCCGGGGGATTCAGCACCGTCGTCCTGTATGCCGCGGTCGGCGACAACCGGATCCTCTTCGAGCTCGGCGACGACACCGCCAAATCGCCCGCGCTGCGGGCCGACATCGTCCGGGCACAGATCCGCAAGGCCACCGAGCGCACGGCCCCGCCCGCCACCGCGACCGCCGGCTGACGGTCCGCCCGGGTACCGGTGCGAGGACCGCGCGCCGGCACCCCTAGGATGCGGGGCCATGACGAGACGCGGCCTGATCCTGGCCCTTGCGATACCCCTGTCCACGGTGACCGGCGCCGGCGTGGCGCACGCGGACGTCTGCACGACGATGACGTCCGGGACCTACCGGATCGACGGGGTGTACGGCGCCGTCCCCAAGGTTCGCACGGGCGGCTCCCGTCAGACCGACAACACCCTGCACCTCGACGCCCCCGACCAGAGCGCCACGGCGTTCGAGGTGATGGTCATCCCCACCCGGCAGCAGGGCGGCTACACTCCGGGGCCGGCGCCGTCGGTGCAGCTGAGCGTGGACGGCGGCCCGGCGCACCGCTTCTCGTTCACCTGGAAGCCGGCCCTGCAGTCCGGCAACCTCGGCACCTGGAACTCCAACCGCGTCGAGTTCGGCGGACTGACCCGCGGTGACCACGTGCTGCACGAGACCCTCTCGATGCCCGTCGGCAGCCCGGACGGGGTGTACGAACTCGGCGCCTACCTCTACCCGGAGGGGCCCTGTTCGATGGTGACGGGCACCAAGATGGGCGGCGTGAGCTTCGAATTCACCGGCGGCGGCCCCGCCCAGGCCCCGACCCCGGCACCCGGCGGCGCCACGACCCGCAAGCCGGACCCGCGGCCGACTGCCACCAGGACGTCCGCACCGCGGACGACGCCGACCGGCACCCCGGTGCCGCAACCCGCCGCCGACCCGGCGTCGCCCGTCCCGTCCGAGGCGCCGCCGTCCCCGACGCCCGAGGCGCCGTCACCGAGCGCGAGTGCCGTCCCGAGCGCGACCCCGAGCCCGGCACCCACGCCCACGGACCGGCCGGCCGCCGTACCACTGGCCGCCACGCCGGCCGCGCACGGCAGTCCCGTACTGCCCTGGGCGCTGGGCACGTCGGCGGTGCTCGCCGCCGCGACGGCGGGCGGGGTCCTCGCGGTGCGCCGACGCCGCGCGACGCCAGGAGCGGCGGCCGCTCCCACGGCGGCCGACGTCGGCTGACACGGCGGCCCGGCGCCCCGTACCGGAATGCACAGAGACCGCTCGAGCCTCACGGCCGGGCGGTCTCTGCTGTCCGGGCGGGCCCATGCGCCAACACGGCCCGCTCCGGGTGTTCCCGAATTCGTTGGAGTGAACAGCGCCCCGGGTGCCCGACCGTGAGGTCTGGACGACGCCGCTGCAATCGTCACACCCAGGCATGGCGGGGACAAGGGGATGCTGCGCGAATGCGCATCAATTTTCAGTTTCGGCCGTCGGGCCTGCGGTTGTGTCGCACCGCTGTTCCGAAATTCCCGGCACCGGCCCGGACGGTGACGCATCAATCCGCACTGCGTTCACCGAACCGATTGGGAATCACCCGTACGCCTGACAGAGTGTTACCCGAACGGATGCTTCGGTGACGCCAACCATCGAACTTCCGACCTGTTGGAGTAGACAGTGCTACAGGAGGTCTCCTCGATGACGAGGAAGCGCAACAAGCCCGCCCCCGTCCCCGCCCGCTGCGCCGCCGCCGACGGCCCGCGCCCGGTCCCGTCCTGGCTGCCCGGACGCGCCGAAGCGATCGTGATCATCGTCGTCATCGCCCTCGCCGCCGCCCTGGTCGCGGCCGGGATGTCGGCCGGCGCGGCGCTCGAACTGGCCGGCGGCAGCTGGCTGCTGGGACTCCGGCTGCGGCGGGAGCGGGCCTGAGCGAAGGCGCCGACCGCGATGGGACGCAGAGAGAACCCGGTCGCGGCGAGCGAACCGGCACTGCGCCGCCTGGCCTGCTGGCTGCGCGAGCAACGTGACCGCTCCAAGCTGACCTACCGTCAGCTCGCCGACCGGACGAACTTCCACCACACCACCCTGCAGCGGGCCGCCAGCGGCCGCTCCCTGCCGAGCTGGGAGGTCACCGAGGCCATCGCCCGCGAGTGCGGCGCGGACCTCAGGACGGCCCGCAGGAAGTGGACCCAGGCCAACTACTGGGCCCACGTCCCGCGCCCGTCCGGCGGGCAGCGCCGCCGCGCACCACGGCGCCTCAACCCGGAACACGTCGACTCCTTCGCCGACCTGCGCCGGGCCATGCACGAGATGCGCCGCAAGGCGGACTGGCCCTCCCTGGAGGAACTGGACCGCCGGGCCCGCGCCCGGGGGGGCCGCCTGCCCTCCAGCACCCTCGCCCTGGTCCTCAAGGGCGAGGCACCCCTCCACAAGGCCCTGCTGACCACCTACATGCAGGCCTGCGGGGTCAAGGAGAGCCGCCGCGCCCTGTGGGCGGCCGCCTGGGAACGGACGAACAACGCCCGGACCCCGGTACCGATGACCGCCAAGACCTACCAGCGCGAATTCGCCCGCGCGATGCAGACCTCCACCGGCAGCATCCCGACAGAGACCCTGTTCAGGCTGTGGGTGGCGCTCAAACAGAGCGCGAGCGCCGACAAGGCCGACACCGCGCACCTCCAGGCCCCGGCGGGCCGCGACGGCACCGGCGAGAGCGCGGCGCTCGCCCGGTGACCGGGCCCCGTGGACAGGGCCCGCACGCCCTGTCCGCGGGACCGTCCACCCCACCCACCGGCTACCCCGGGGAACACCCATGCCCACACCGCCCAGGACCCGAACGGCCCCCGGCCCCGCACCCCACCTCGACCTGTGGGCTCTGCACGACCTCCACCGCGACAACTACCGGCGCTACGCCGCCCTGCTGCTCACCCCCGACGACGCCAACGGCGTCGTCCGCGACGCATTCCGCGAACTCGCCGGGCACTGGCACGACGTGCTGGCCGCCGCCAGCCCGGCCGCCTGCGCCTGGCAGACCCTGCGCAGCCGGGTCTGCACCCTGGCCGGCCCCCGCCCGCTGCGCCCGGTCGCCCACCTCACCGCGCCCCAGCAGGACGTCCTGCTGCTCCACCTGGTCCTCGGCCTGCCGCCGGCCGCGGTCGCGGCCCTGACCGGTACCGAGCCCGCCGCCGTCCACGCCCGGCTGCGCTCCCTGGCCGCGGCCCGGCCACGCGGCTGACCCGCCGGGGCCGGGCCCCGAGGCCTCAGTGCCCGACCGCGCGGGCCACCACGACGATGTTCTCGCCGGTGGCGGTCAGCGGGCCCCGCGCCCAGTCGCCGTACCAGCTGTCGACGGTGAAGCCCGCCTCGGCGAGGAACGCCCCGATCCCGTCGGCGTCCAGGAACCGCAGACGCGCCCGGTCGGTGCGCAGGGGATCGCCCTCGCGGGTCGCCGTGGTCTCGGTGAGGGTGACGACCCCGTCGGCGACGGACTCGACCCGGTGGATCAGCCGCAGCGGACGGCCCGCGTGGTCGACGAGGTCGAACGGGTTCGACGGGTGCCAGCCCTCCCAGGCCCGCGCCCCCGGGTTGCGGGTGCCGAAGACGAACCGCCCGCCGACGGCCAGGGCCGCGCGGATCGCCGCCAGGGACGTCCGCAACTCCTCGTCGGTGACCAGGACCTGGAAGGCGTTGCCGGTCATGACGGCGAGTGCGAACTCCGAGGCCCCGGCCGCGTCGGCGGCCCTGCCCTCGATCCACTCGATGTCGCCCCGGCGGCGGGCCCGGGCCAGTGCCGCGGCGTCCGGGTCCAGACCGGTGAGCCGGCCGGTGTGACCGGCCTCGCGAGCGCGGTGCAGCAGCCTTCCGGTACCGCAGCCGACGTCCAGCACGGACGGGGCGTCCAGCACGAAGGACAGGTAGAAGTCGTCGTCGGGGCCCCAGGTGTTGAGGCGGTCGTACAGCTCGGCGGCATCGGCGTCGGAGTACACCGCGGCAGTATGCCCCCGCCCCGCGGCGGCTGCCACGGATTTCCCGCGCCGGGCGGGGCCGGCCCACCCGGCGTCCAGGTGTCAGGGGCGGCCGAGCAGGGCCGTGCCGGCGATGGTGTCGGTCCGGGCGGTGAAGAAGTCGGTGAAGGCGGTGACGAACTCCTCCTCGCTGATCCGGCCGTCCCCGTCGGTGTCCAACTGCCGGAAACCGTCGTTGAGTTCGGCCGGGTGCACGCGCGGACCGCCGAACAGGACGCGGTACTCGTCGGCGCACAGGTGACCGCTGCCGTCGGTGTCGGCGGCCCGGAACAGCGCCCGCATCGCGGGGACGAGTCCGTGGTCGAGGTGGGCTGGGTCGCGGTCGGCACCGGCGAGCATCGCGGACACGAACTCGGCGCAGTCCACGCCGCCGTCCCCGTCGGCGTCCATGGTCGGGCAGAGCGCCTGCCACCAGGTCTCGAACGCGGCGTACAGCACGTCCTCGCGCTCCGCGGGGACCTCGAGCTGCCAGCAGACGTTGTGGACCATGGCCTGGAGGTCGGCCCGGTCGACCCGCCCGTCCCCGGTCTGGTCCAGCACCTGGTGGAAGAAGGTCTCCAGGCGGGCCCGGCGGCTGTCGGCGGAACGCGGCCCGCGGGCCGGGCGGGACGGGCGGGACGGGCGGGACGGCGCGCGCCGGGGGACCGGCCGTCCGGCGGCGGTCGCGGCGGTCGCGGGGGTCTCGGCGCCGTCGGCCGAGGGGCGGTGACGGTAGCGCAGATGCTCGGGCAGGCGGGCCAGGACGTGCCGTGCACCGTGGTGGACCGCCCACGACAGTGCGGCGCCGGAGCGGGTGCGACCGGGACCGAACCTGTCGTGCCAGGCCGGCGGCAGGTCGGCCACCGTGAGGGTGCTCAGCAGCCGGGCCGCCGCCACCCGCAGCAGCGGCCACGCGGGCCGGAGCCGGCCGAGCCGGCGGGGGGCCGGTGCCTCGCGGAGCACCTCGAACAGCAGGTGGCGGACCACGTCGCCGTACTCCAGGACCTCGCGGACGTTGCGCTGCACGTACGCGGGCACCTCGGCGGCGGTCGCCGGGAGGACCTCGCCGGGGATCTCCAGCGCCTCGCAGACCTCCCTGAACTCGGCGTAGAGCACGTCGAGTTCGGCGGGCCGAAGGCGCTGTCCGGAGAGCTCGTGCATGGCCGTGATCGCCTCGTACAGCGTCACCATCACCCAGCCGCGGACCGCGGGATCCTCGGCGGTGTACGGGCGCCCGGCGTCATCGGTGCCGTGGATCCGGCGGTGGGTGCGGGCGAGCCGCGCCACCTCGAGCCGGCGTTCCTCGGGCCCGGCGGAGAACAGCCTCGCACCGCTGTCCACGGTGTGCTGGATGCGCCGCCACGGGTGCGCCCGGTAGGTCGAGTAGCGGCCCATGCCGGCCGCGACCGCGGGATGGGCTGCCTGGAGGACGATCAACCGCCAGGCCACCAGGCCGATCCGCCACTCGCCGAGGCTCTGGCGCAGCGGGCTGCGGGTGCCGGACACGGGCACGGACGTCATGGAGGCTCCAGGGGGGGTGGGGGTCGGCCGACACCACGTACAACTGGGTGCGGGGCCGGACGGCACCGTGGATCACTCCTGCGTGCAGGTTCTCGAACACGCGGGCGCACCGGGTGGCCCGGACTTCCCGCCGTGGGGGCGGTGTCACCGCCTGGGGCGGCTCCCGGTCAGCGCGTCCGAGCAGCCGGTGTACCACCCCTGCGGCACGGACCTCCCGGCCAGGTTCGAGCAGGCGCGTCCCACCGCGACGGCGTCCTCGGCGGTGTCCCCGACCTGCATCCCGGACTCCTTGCCCGCCCGGTAGCCCGCGCGGTAGGACGTGGTCCCGATGTCGCCGCCGTCCGTCCCGAGCAGCGCGATGAGCAGCACCAGCGAGCCGCCGAGGACGGTGGCGGCGCCCAACCAGGCGGCGAGCCCGGTCCTGGGCCCCCGGTGCCGGCCGCCCGGTCCGTGCTGCGCGGCTGTCTGCGGTGTCACGGTGCTCCCCCTACGGTCCGACGTGCCACGGGAGATGACTACCGGTCAGTGCGGATCGGTTCCCGCCGGGCCGAGGGGCGTCGACACCGGTGGACCGGCGGCGGAGCGGCCGACGGGTGTCGGCCCCGAGTGGTGGCGGCCCGTGCCGGAGCGTCGTCGAGCCTGCCGTGTCGGGCCGTCCTGAGACCTGCCGCGATCCCGTACGGGCGGGGGAGGCGCCGTTGCCCCGGCCGGGCCGCGGGTCGTGTCCTGATTCGGCCAGGCCGGATGTGGACGGCCTCTCGGTCTTTCCGCGCCGGGGCGGCGCCAGCAGGATGGTGATCACCGGAACGGCGGCGGGGGAGACGAACCCCCGCCGGGGCCCAGGTCCCGCCTCCTCCCGTCTCCGGCTTCCGATCAGCGACCGTTGGGGGTACCGCCGTGTCCGAGTCCGTCCGTACGCAGAGCAGAGCCAACGCCGCGGCGCTCCGGTCGGGCACAGTGACGCCCCGTGCGGGAGCCGGCCCCGCTGCGGGCGGCATCGGCTGCGACTGACAGCCGGTGCTCCCCGTCCGTCTCACGCCGACGCGGGCGGGGGCCCACTGCCGGGCCGGGAACGAGATCCGCGTCCTCGAGGACGTGGGCGCACGCGACACCTGAGCACGGGCCGGAGCACCTGCGCATCCGCGCGGTGCAGGCCGGGATCGGGGCCGTCCCGTTCATCCTCGCGGCCACCCCACGCCGCTCGGGCCGCCGCGCAGCGCCTCACCGCTGCCGCGCTCGCCGCGGGCCCGCCCGGCGGCCACCACCGCCACCACCTCACCGTCCACCACTGACGCACGCAGGCGCGGCCCGAAACACGCCCGCCCGCCGCCGTCCCCGTGCCGGCCCTGCGCGCGCCGGCACACCGTCAGCACCGATCCACACCGATCCACCCCCGCGGCCGGCCCGTCACGGCCGCTGCTCCCGCCCGGCGGCCGTCCGGCCCGCGGCGGGCCCGTCCCGAACACTCCCCTCGCCACGGCGCGCTCCGCCGCGCCCGCCACCTGGAGACACCCCATGCCTGCCAAGGTTTCGAAACTCGTCCGTGTCGCACTCGCCGCTGCCATCGCGACGTCCGGTGCCATCGCCGTCGAGGCCTTCACCACCGCCTCCGCCCATGCGGTCGGCGTCTCCGCCGTCGGCGGCAGCATCACCCGCAGCGAGATCCTGGCACGGGCCCAGTCCTGGGTCGGCCAGGGTGTGCCGTACAACCAGGGCGCCTACTGGACCGACAGCAACGGCACCTACCGGCAGGACTGTTCGGGCTTCGTGTCGATGGCGTGGCACATCAACACGGCGGGAACCAACCTCGGCTTCACGACCGACTCGGCCGACCCGTACGAGACGCAGCTGGGCAGCCTCGACGACCTGCGGCCCGGTGACGCGCTGAACAACATCAGCACCCACATGGTGCTGTTCGGCCGCTGGACGGACTCCGGCCACTCCACCGCGGTGATCTACGAGGAGGCGCACACGGGCACCAACGCGCGCAGCCGGACGATGTCCCGCTCCGAGATGACCGGCGGCGGGTTCCTGCCCTTCCGGTACAAGAAGGTCATCGAGGACGGCCCCACCGGGACCCCGGTCTCCAAGCCGCTGGGCAACAAGGGCTCCATCATCGCGAGCGACGGCAACCAGGTGACCTTCACCCGGGACGCCGGCAGCGGGCACCTCCAGATCACCTACCTGCCGGTGAACGGATCCTGGGCGACCGCGGACCTGAGCAGCACCGCCGGCACCGCCCCGTCGGGCGGCGGCGCGCCGGCCGCGTTCCGGCAGAACAACGGCACCCTCGGTGCGGTGACCGCGGACGCCCAGGACGGTCACCTGCGGATCACCTACAAGCCCGCCAACGGTGCCTGGGCCACGGCCGACCTGACGAGCAGTTTCGGGGCGCCGGTCAGCGACGGCGACGTCAGCACCCAGGTCGACGCCGTCGGCACGCTGTCGATCTTCAGCCGCAACTCCGCCAACGGCCACGCCGGCCTCACCTACCTGCCGACCTCGGGCGTCTGGTCGACCTTCGACCTGACCGACAACGTCGGCACCCCGGCGCCCGGCGGCGGCGCTCCCGCCGCGTTCCTGCAGAACAACGGCACCCTCGGGGTGGTGACCGCGGACGCGGCCAACGGCCACCTGCGGATCACCTACAAGCCCGCCGCCGGCGGCTGGGCCACCAGCGATCTGACCAGCGGATTCAACGCCGCCACCTCGGACGGCAACGTCAGCTCGGTGATCGGCGGCGACGTCACCCTCGCCATCTACAGCCGCAACGCCTCCACCGGGCACCTCAACCTGGCCTACCTGCCGACCGGCGGCGCGTGGGGGACCACCGACATGACCGGCGAGGCGGGCACCCCGGCCCTCGGCTGACCCACCGCCCGGGCAAGCCCCGGCCGGTACCCGCCACCCGGCGCGTAGCACCGCCCGACCTGTACCACCGCCCGACCTGTACCGCCCGGCCCGTAGCTCACCGGCAGCTCAGGGCCGGGCACCCACCGACGTCCGTGCTCCCTCCTCCCTCGACCTAGGAGACCCCCTTGCCCAGGAACCGCCGCCGCACGCTCTCCGCCCTGCTCGTGGCAACGGCCGTGGCCGCCGCGGTGAGCACCGGTGTCACCCCGGCCCTCGCCGCCATGCCCAATGTGTCCTGCGGAACCGTGACCGCCGCCGACACCTCCACGGCGGCGGCCCTGAACCGGGTCCTGACCGGCAGCCTCAGCAACGCGATGGACTCCTACCGGGTCTCCTGCGCACGGGCGATCGTCAACGCCGTCCGTGCGCGGGGCATGTCCGACCGCGCCGCCGTGATCGCCGTCACGACGGCCATCGTCGAGTCGACGCTGCAGAACAACCCCAACGTGCTGGACCACACCAGTGTCGGCCTGTTCCAGCAGCTCGACAGCTGGGGCAGCACGGCGGACCGCCTCGACCCCGCCTGGTCGACCGGGGCCTTCCTCAAGGAGATGGTCAGGATCTACCCGGGCAACGCCTGGCAGAGCCAGCAGATCGGCGCGGTGTGCCAGGGCGTCCAGCGCTCGGCCTTCCCCGACCGCTACCAGCCCCAGGCCGCCGACGCCCAGCGGATCGTCGACGCCATCTCCCGGCAGGCCCCCGCCACGCCCGCCCAGGCGGCGGCGCCGCTCGGCGACCGCGGATCGGTGATCGGCGCCGACGGCAACAACATCACCTTCACCCGCGACGCGGGCACCGGGCACCTCCAGGTCACCTACCGTCCGGTGTCGAGCAGTTGGGCGACGGCGGACCTGAGCGGCCAGGCGGGCACCGAGCCCTCCGCGGGCGGCGCGCCGGCCGCGTTCGTCCAGCCGAACGGGACGGTGGGCGCGGTGACCGCCGACGCGGCCAACGGGCACCTGCGGATCACCTACAAGCCCGCCAACGGCGCCTGGGCGACCAGCGACCTCACGGCGGACTTCGGCACACCGGTCAGCGACGGCAAGGTGAGCGCCATCGTGGACGGTTCGGGCACACTGGCGATCTTCAGCCGCAACTCCCTCAACGGGCACGCCAACCTCACCTACCTGCCGACCTCCGGGTCCTGGTCGACCTTCGACCTGACCAACAACGCCGGGACCCCGGCGCCGGGCGGGGGTGCGCCCGCCGCGTTCCTGCAGAACAACGGCACCCTCGGGGTGGTGACCGCCGACGCGGCCAACGGGCACCTGCGGATCACCTACAAGCCCGCCGACGGCCCCTGGACCACCAGTGACCTGACCAGTGGCTTCGGCGCACCGGTCAGCGACGGCAACGTCAGCTCGGTCGTGGACGGTTCGGGCACGCTGGCCATCTTCAGCCGCAACTCGCTGAACAGCCACCTCCAGCTGACCTACCTCCCCACCTCCGGGGTCTGGTCCCTGTTCGACGTCACCACCCAGGTCGGTACCCCCAACCTCGGCTGAACCCCAACCCCCCCGGGGCCGGGCGGCGTCGAGCCGTCCCGGCCCCGAACCACGCGGCGACGGCCCGGACCGGGACCGTCGCCGCCGACGCGTCAGAGGACCGGCCTCCCGGCGGCGTCCGGTGCGGCGGTCAGCAGCGCGGTGATCCCGTCGGCGAGGTGCGGGCCGAGCCGGCCCCAGCCGTCCTTGTAGCCGTAGACGCCGGCCAGCGTGCGGGCCTCGTAGTCGCCGTTCATGATCTCGATGTCGTCGGGCGTGATGAGGGCCGGGTGGGCGACGCCGAGGGCACCGGAGACCTTGATCAGCTCCTTGCGCAGGGCCCGCAGGTAGACGGCCGCCCGGGTGGACTTGGACGTCGGGTCGACGCCGCGGGCCAGCCACGGGTTCTGGGTCGCGATGCCGGTGGGGCACTTGTCGGTGTGGCACTTCTGCGCCTGGATGCACCCGATGGACAGCATCGCCTCACGCGCCACGTTGACCATGTCCGCGCCCAGGGCGAAGGCGACCGCGGCGTTCTCCGGCAGGCCGAGCTTGCCGGAGCCGATGAAGGTCAGGTCGTCGGTCAGCCCCAGCTCGGCGAAGGTGCCGTAGACCCGGGAGAAGCCCATCCGGAACGGCAGGGACACCGAGTCGGTGAAGATCAGCGGTGCCGCGCCGGTGCCGCCTTCGCCGCCGTCGACGGTCACGAAGTCGACACCGCGGTCGCCGCGGGCCATCTGGGTGGCCAGCTCCTGCCAGAAGCCCATCTCGCCGACCGCGCTCTTGATCCCGACCGGCACACCGGTCTCGGTGGCGAGCAGCTCGACGAAGTCCAGCATCGAGTCGACGTCGCCGAACGCGGAGTGCCGCGACGGGGAGGCGCAGTCCTTGCCCACCGGGATGCCGCGGATCGCGGCGATCTCCGGGGTCACCTTCGCCCCCGGCAGCATCCCGCCCAGCCCCGGCTTGGCGCCCTGGGAGAGCTTGATCTCGATCGCCTTGACCGGGGCGCCGGCGACCACGTCCTTGAGCTTGTCGAGGTTGAAACTGCCGTCCTCGTTGCGGCAGCCGAAGTACGCCGTCCCGAGCTGGAGGACGAGGTCGCCGCCGTTGCGGTGGTACGGCGACAGACCGCCCTCGCCGGTGTTGTGCATCGTGCCGGCGAGCGCCGCGCCCTTGTTGAGCGCGGTGATGGCCGCGCCGGAGAGCGAGCCGAAGCTCATCGCGGAGATGTTCACCACGCTCGCCGGCCGGAACGCCTTGGCGCGCCCGCGCGGCCCGCCCAGCACCTTGGCCGACGGCAGGGGTGCCTGCGGGTCGTGGGCGTCGGGCAGCGCGCCGGCGAAGGTGCGCTGCTTCAGGTAGGCGTGCCCCTGCACGTGCTCGACGTCGACGTCGGTGCCGAACCCGAAGTAGCTGTTCTCCTCCTTCGCCGACGCGTAGATCCAGGTGCGCTGGTCACGGCTGAACGGGCGCTCCTCGTCGTTGGAGGTCACGATGTACTGCCGCAGCTCCGGCCCGATCGTCTCCAGCAGGTACCGGGCGTGCCCGACCACCGGGAAGTTGCGGAGCAGCGCGTGCCTCTTCTGGAGGAGGTCGCGGGCGGCCAGGAGCGCCACCGCTGTTGCGGCGGCCGCGCCGATCTTCCGGGCGTGCATGAACGTTCCTCCTCGATGCACGGCTCGATCACCGTGCGGTGGAGCCGTTGTGTCGTGTGGGGCACCCGACGGCGGGCACCCGGCCTTGTGGGCCCCGGCGTCCGTCAAGGAATGCGGAACGATAGTAGGAGCCCGGCCGTCCGGGCCTGCGGCCAGGGGGCCGCAGAGGGGCGGGCCGCCGGGACGATCCCGCACCGGCGGCCCACCCCTCGGCACGTCACCGGCCGGTGTCACCAGGGCACTTCGCCGGAGTCGTCGAAGAACCCACCGGTCGGGCCGTCGTCGGGCAGGGTCGCGAGCCGGACGGCGACCGCCGCGCCCTGCTCGGGGGTGCGCACGCCGCGGAATCCGTTGAGATCGGTCGCGACGTAGCCGGGGCAGCCCAGGTTGATCAGGATGCCGGTACCGTGCAGCTCCCGGGCGTACTGGAGGGTGACGGCGTTCAGGAAGGTCTTCGACGGCGCGTACGCCACGGCCACCGGGCCGGCCGTCCGCTCGGCGCCCGGCCCGGCCTGACGGGTGAGCGAGCCGACGCTGCTGGACATGTTGACGATCCGGGGCGACCGGGAGCGGCGCAGCAACGGCAGCATCGCGTTGGTGACGCGCACGACGCCGACCACGTTGGTCTCCATCACCGCCCGGAGGGTGGCGGGGTCGACCCGGCTGGGTTCCTGTCGCGCGCCGCCGGCGATGGCCGCGTTGTTGACGAGCACGTCCAGCCGCCCGGCCCGGTCCTCGATCAGCCGGGCCGCGGCGGCGACGCCCACCTCGTCGGTCACGTCCAGCGGCACGCCGAACGCGTCGACGCCGGCCGCGCGCAGCCGCTCCACCGCGGCCGTCCGGCGTCCGTCGTCGCGGGCGCCGACGCCCACGCTCCAGCCGAGGGCGCCCAGGCCCGCGGCGATCTCGTACCCGATGCCCTTGTTCGCGCCGGTGACCAGCGCAATCGTTCGTTCGCTCATGGGCACCATGCTGGCCCGGCCCCCGACCGGCGGTCCAAGACCGATCCGGTGGGCATCGATACCCTCCGGGTATGAATCCGGGGTAGCGTCGCCGGATGGAGACCCGGGAACTGCGCTACTTCGTCGCCGTCGCCGAAGAACTGCACTTCGGGCGGGCCGCGCAGCGGCTCGGGATCGCCCAGCCACCCCTGTCGCGCGCCGTCCAGCAGCTCGAACGCCGGCTCGGGGCGGCGTTGTTGGACCGGACCAGCCGCACCGTCACCCTCACCGAGGCCGGCGCCGTGCTGCTGGCCGAGGGCCGGGCCGCGCTCGACGCCGTCGCCGCGGCCGAACGCCGGACCCGCCGCGCCGCCGCCTCCACGACCGGCCGGCCCGCCCTGGTCCTGGTCACCAAGGCCGGCGCGTCCAACGAACTGCTGGCGAAGCTGCTCGCCGCGTACGCCGCCGAACCCGGCGCCGTCCCGGTCGACGTCATCCTGTCCGGCCCCGCCGAGCAGGCCCGCCTCCTGCGCGAGGGCCGGGCCGATGTGGCCCTGCTGCACCGGCCGTTCGACCCGACCGACGGGTTCGACACCGAGGAACTCGGCACCGAGGGCCAGATCGCCGTCCTGCCGGCCGGACACCCGCTCACCGCCCGCGCCGAGGTCCGGCTGGCCGACCTCGCGGCACTGCCCGGACTGCCGCTGCCCCGCTGGCCCGACCCCGACGGCGGCTACCCGCCCGGCCCCGGCCCGAAGGTCCGCGACCACGCGCAACTGCTGCAGCTGGTCGCGCTCGGCCGCGCCTGCGCCCTGTCACCGGAGTCGTGCCGCACCAACCTGCACGACGGCCTCGCCGCCGTCCCCGTACCCGACGCCCCACCGGTCACCACCGTCATCGCCTGGCCGCCGCACAGCCGCTCCCGCGCCGTCGCCGACCTCGTCCGCACCGCCACCCGCCTGTAGCGAGCCGCCCCCGTCGCGGCCTACCGCGCCGCCCGACGCGCCACGCGGTAGCGGAGACAGACGACCCGGGAGTCGAAGGTCCGGGTCTCGACGAGATCGAGGTCCACCCGGCGCTCGGCCCGCGGGAAGAACGGGACGCCACCGCCGACCAGCACCGGGTGGACCCGCGGCCGGTACTCGTCGATCAGACCCGACGCGGCCGCCTCGGCGGCGAGAGCCGCGCCCCCGATCGCGATGTCGCCGTCCCCGGGCTCGGCCCGCAGCCGCTCGATCTCCTGCGCCAGACCGCCGGAGAGCAGGCGGGCATTGCCCTGCACCGACCGCAGCGTGGTCGAGAACACCACCTTCGGCAGCGGATTCCACACCGCCGCCCACTCCAGCATCGGAGCGGAGAGCGACGGATCCTGCTCGGCCGTCTCCCAGTACAGCATCGTCTCGTACAGCCGCCGCCCCATCAGGTGCACACCGACCTGCCGGATCTCGTCCGTGACGAAACGGAACACCTCGTCGTCGGGCGCCGTCCAGTCGAAGTCGCCGTCCGGCCCGACGATGTAGCCGTCGAGGGAGACACCCATCGAGTAGGTCACGCTGCGCATCCGAACTCCTCCGCCGGGAACAGCTACGACCCTACGGCTGCCGACCGCCGCAGCAGCCGTTACGGCGCGCCCGAACCCGGCGCCGACGGCGCGGTGACGCCCTGTGACACGGCTCAGACGTGATCCACACGGGCCGCACACACACCGGTGCCACGCTCCGGGCATGCTGATCCACCGGGAGAGGGGAGCGGGAATGGCACGCGTGATGCTGGTCGAGGACGACGACGGGCTGCGGGAGGCGCTGCGCCTGGCACTGGTCGGGCTGGGCCACGAGGTCGCGGTGGCGGCGGACGGGCCGGCCGGACTGGCGGCACTGGCCGCGCCGTCGGCGCCGGCCGCGGAGTGCGTGGTGCTGGACGTGATGCTGCCGGGCATCGACGGGTTCGAGGTGTGCCGGGAGGTCCGCCGGCTCGGACGGCTCCCGATCATCATGCTCACCGCGCGTTCGGAGCCGATCGACATCGTCGCCGGACTGGAGTGCGGCGCCGACGACTACGTGGCCAAGCCGGTCGAGCCACGGGTGCTGGACGCCCGGATCAAGGCGGTGCTGCGCCGGGCGGTCCCGGTCGAGCGGGAGAGCGGCGCGGACGGCACGGTCGACCTGGGCCCGGTCCGGGTGGACACCCGGGCGATGACCGTCACCAAGGGCGGCGCACCCGTGGAGCTGACCCCGACCGAACTGCGGCTGCTGCTGGAGTTCGTGACCAACCCGGGCCAGGTGCTGACCCGGCAGGTCCTGCTGGACCGGGTCTGGGACTACGGGTACCTGGGGGACTCACGGATCGTGGACGCTTGCGTGTGGCGGCTGAGGGCGAAGACCGAGGACGATCCGGCCCGTCCCAGGCTGATCGCCACGGTCCGGGGCGTCGGCTACCGGCTGGACCTGCCGTGAGGCGCCGCACGCCGAAAGCCGGTGCACCGGCCGCCGACGGCCGTCTCGGACTGCGCGGCCGGATCGCGGTGGGCGTCCTGCTCGCCCTGCTGCTGCCCTCGGTCGCACTCTCGGCGCTCTCCTACGGGGCCGAACGGGCAAGGATCGAAAGCGACTTCCGGGCCCGGATGCTGTCCGGTGCGCTCTCCGACCTCACCTCGGCGGCCAACACGGTCCGCACCGGTGACGGCCCGAACGCCGTGGTCCTGACCTTCCAGGCGCTGGCGGTACGGAAGTTCAACACCTTCACGGTCTTCGCCCTGACGCCGGAGGGGACCGTCGCGCCCGACGACCCGTCCGGCCCGTCCGAGCCGCCCGAGGTGTGGCCCGGGCCGAGGCCGACCCTGATCACGGACGCGAGCACCGCCCAGATCACCGCGACCCCGGTCGCCGACTTCCTCACCGCCGACCTCCGGCACCAGGCACTGAGCGAACGGGACCTGGTGGTGCGGCGCCTCCCGGGCACCGACTGGCTCGCCGTCGGCGCGGTGGTCGGGCAGCAGGGGCCCGACGACCACTACCCGGGGCAGCCGGTGCTGGCGGTCGAGTACCACTCCCTGGCGGCGGTGGACCAGCAGGCCGCCTCGTACCTGCGCGGTCTTCTGCTGGTGACGGGGATGACCGTCCTGGTGGGTGTGGTGTTCGCCTGGCTGGTGGCCGGGCGGGTCCAGCGGCCGGTCCGGGCCGCGGGCGCGGCGGCGCGGGCCTTCGGGGACGGGGACTTCTCGGTCCGCCTGCCGGTCCGCGGGCGGGACGAACTCGCTTCGCTCAGCCGCGAGTTCAACGGCATGGCGGACCGGCTCGCCGAGGCTGTCGGGCAGCTCACCGCACACGAGGCGCGCCACCGCCGCTTCGTCGCCGACGTCAGCCACGAACTGCGCACCCCGACCGCCTCGCTGCTCGCCGCCGCCACCGCACTGGAACACCCGGGTACCCGGGACGAGGCGGTCCGGCTGGTCGCTCCGCAGCTGCGCCGGCTGTCGGTGCTGACCGAGGACCTGCTGGAGATCTCCCGGATGGACGCGGGCGAGGCACATCTCGACCGCCGGCCGGTGGACCTGGCGGACCTGGCGGCCGACGTCCTCGCCCACTGCGCGGATCCGGACGCGGTCACGCTGGAGCGGTCCGGGGAGAGCGTCGTAGCGGTGGACGCGAGGAGGCTGCACGGGGTGCTCTCCAACCTGGTCGGCAACGCGCTGCGGCACGGCGCCGCGCCGGTGCGGGTGACGGTGGACGGTACGGCGGCGGCGGTCACCGTCAGGGTGGCCGACGCGGGGCCCGGCGTGCCCGCGGAGCTGCGGGGGCGGATCTTCGACCGCTTCGTGCGCGGCGACACGGCCCGCTCCGGCGGGCCGGGCCACGGGCTGGGGCTGTCGATCGCGCGGGAGAACGCCCGACTGCACGGCGCCGAGCTGGAGTTGGCGGCGGGGGACACCGCGGAGCCGGCCACGGGCGGTCCCGGGGAGCCGGAGGCGGGCGGCGCGGTGTTCGTCCTGCGGGTGCCGAAGGTACCGGCCGACACGGAGTGACGGTGCGTCGGCCCGGCCCGCATCCGGGAGCAAGGGATACGGGCCGGGCCGTGCACAGGGCCGGTCAAGGCAGTGAAAAGAACTTGTAACGTTCGACCCCTTCCCCTCCTGAGGGGGGATCTGACACATTGCGCCCACCCTTACTTGTCATGGGCGCGACCGGAGTGGTCCGCGCCACCTGGTCCTCGGAGGACGACGACTTGTTCTCGCTCATATCCAGCCGGCTGACCCGCTCGGCCGTCGCTGTCGCCGTCGCCGCCCTCGGCACGGCCGCGGCCCTGATCGCCCCCACGGGCGCGGCCGCGGCCGCACAGCCCGCCGCCGCCCCGGCGGCCCCCGCGCCGGCCGCCGCCTGGGCGGCCGGCACCCGGGCCTACCTGGTCATCACCGCGCCGGGTGACACCTCCGCCGTCCGCGCGGCCGTAGCCGGCAACGGCGGTTCGGTCTTCGCCTCCTACGACGCGATCGGCGTGATCGTCGCCCACTCGGCCTCCGCCACCTTCGCCGCGACCCTCCGTCAGGTCGCCGGTGTCCAGCAGGTGGGAGCGACCCGCACCTCCGACGTCCCGGCCGACGCCTACAACCCGGCGCTGCCCGCCAACCCGGCCCAGGCCGCCACCACCCTGGCCGAGACCAACCGCTGGGACATGACCCGGATCAAGGCCGACCAGGCCTGGGCCGTCACCACCGGCTCGGCCGCCGTCAAGGTCGGGGTCCTGGACACCGGCGTCGACGACCAGCACCAGGACCTGGCGCCCAACTTCGACGCCGCCGACTCCGCCTCCTGCGCCTATGGCAAGGCCGACACCCGGACCGGCGCCTGGCGGGACGTGGACACCCACGGCACCCACGTCGCGGGCACCATCGCGGCGGCGAAGAACGGCAAGGGCGTCGTCGGCGTCGCGCCGGGGGTGAAGATCGCCTCGGTCCGGATCGCCGAGCCGGGCACCACGCTGTTCTTCGCGGAGAACACCGTGTGCGGGTTCATGTGGGCCGGCGACCACGGATTCAAGGTGACCAACAACAGCTACTACACCGATCCGTGGCAGTTCAACTGCCCCGACAACGTCGACCAGGCCGCCATCATCGAGGGCGTCCGGCGGGCCGAGGCGTACGCCGAGGGCAAGGGCTCGCTCCAGGTCGCCGCCGCGGGCAACTCCAACTACGACCTGGCCAACAAGACCACCGACTCGGCGAGCCCCAACGACTCGACCCCCGGCACCCGCACCATCACCAACGCCTGCGTCGACATCCCGACCGAACTCCCCGGCGTGGTCACGGTCGCGGCGATGGGCAACGGCAACGTCAAGGCCTCCTACTCCAACTTCGGGCGCAACGTCATCGACGTCGCCGCGCCCGGCGGCGACGGCGCCGACGGCGTGTACTCCACCCTCCCGGGCGGCAAGTACGGCACCAAGAGCGGCACCTCGATGGCGTCCCCGCACGTCACCGGCGTCGCCGCGCTGATCGCCAGCACCAACCCCACGCTCACCCCGGCCGACATCCGGGCCAGGCTCGCCGCCGACGCCACCGACACGCCCTGCCCGTCCGACAGCCGCTGCACCGGCACCACGGCCAACAACGCCTTCTTCGGCGACGGCCAGGTCGACGCGCTGAAGGCGGTCGGCGGCACCATCCCGCCCGCCGGCCCGTACTTCGAGAACCTCACCGACGTCGCCGTCACCGACAACGCCACCGTGGAGAGCCCGATCACCGTCACCGGTGTGACCGGCAACGCCCCCGCCGCCCTCAAAGTCGGCGTGGACATCAAGCACACCTACCGCGGTGACCTGGTGGTCTCGCTGGTCGCCCCCGACGGCACCGTCTACCTGCTCGAGGACTTCCCCGACAGCGACAGCGCCGACAACGTCATCAAGACCTACACGGTCAACGCCTCCTCCGAGGCCGCCAACGGCACCTGGAAGCTGAGGGTCCGCGACATCGCGGCCCAGGACACCGGCAAGATCGACGCCTGGAACCTCACCTTCTGACCCTTCCGACCCTTCTGAACCGTCCCCTCCCGCCCACCAGCACCGCCCGCCCCGCCCGGGCGCGGGCGGGCCGGGCGCGGCAGGAGGGGACGGTGGGGTGCTAGAAATCCCTGGTGGACGATCATCCTGGACCCCCGACCGTGCGCGTCTTCGTGGCGCTGGCCCCGCCCGACGACGCCAAGGACGAGCTGGCGCGGGCCCTGCAGCCGATGTACGCCGGGCATCCGCAGCTGCGGTGGAACCGGATCGAGGACTGGCACATCACCCTGGCCTTCCTCGGCGAACTGCCGTCCACGGCGGTGCCGCTGCTGCGAGCGGTGCTGGCCCGCCGGGCGGCGTCGTACCCCGCGCTGCAGCTGGGCCTGCGGGGCGGCGGCCACTTCGACGGCCGGCTGCTGTGGAGCGGGATCGACGGCGACCTGGAGGGGCTGCACCTGCTCGCCGCCGACGTCCGCGACCTGGTCAGGTCCTGCGGCATCGAGTTCAGGGACCGCCCGCTGCGCCCGCACCTGACCCTGGCGCGGTCCCGCCGTGACGATCCCGTCGGCGTGCCGCAGGCCGCGGCCGCACTGACCGGGTTCGTGGGCCGGCCGTGGCGCACCGAGCAGCTGCACCTCGTCGGCAGCAACATCGGCCGCGGCCCGGGGCCGATCCGCTACCGCGACATCGAGGCGTGGAGGCTGGGCGCCGGCCACGGTGCCGGCCCCGGCCGGGAGGAACCCGGGACAGCTATGGCTACCGGCGAGTAGCCTGCTGCTGGCGACCGACGGGAGACAGACGATGACCGGGACCATCAGCGGGGCCGAGGCGTTCTTCGAGCAGCTCTCGCAGGAGCGGTTCGCCCCGACCGGGTACACCCGGGGGCCGTGGGACGCGGACAGCCAGCACGCCGGGCCGCCCGCCGCCCTGCTGGGCCGGGCGGTGCTGCTGCGCCCGGGCGCCCGGGAGGACCTGCGGGTGGCCCGGATGACCTTCGAGATCCTGCGGCCGGTGCCGCTGCAGCCGCTGACCGTGGCCACCAGGGTCCTGCGGGCGGGGCGCAGCGTGGAGCTGGTGGAGGTCTCGCTGGCCGTGGACGGCGGCACCGAGGTGATGCGGGCGACCGCGCTGAGCATCCGTACGGCTCCCGGCTCGGTGCCGGAGGTCGCGCGGGAGCCCGAGGTGGCACCGGTCGGGCGGTCCCGCCCGGCACCGTTCTTCGCGGTGCCCTGGGAGCAGGGCTACCACAGCGCCATGGAGTTCCGGTTCGCGGCCGGGTCCTTCCTGGAGCGGGGGCCGGCCGCCTGCTGGCTGCGGATGCGGGTGCCGCTGGTGGCGGGGGAGAAGACCGACCCGCTGGACCGGGTGCTGGTCGCGGCGGACTCCATCAACGGGGTCAGCAACGAACTCGACTTCACCTCGCACCTGTTCGTCAACCCGGACCTGACGGTGAACCTGCACCGCCACCCCGTCGGCGAATGGGTCTGCATCGATGCCCGGACCGCCGTCGCCCCGGACGGGATCGGCGCGGCGGAGGCCGGACTCCACGACGAGCGGGGCCCGATCGGCCGCGCTGCGCAGAGCCTGTTCGTCGCCGCCCGCGGCTGACGGCACCCGGGCCCGGCCGGGTCGGCCGGGCGTCCCTTCGTGAGGAAGTAGCCGATGTCACGTCAGTTCGAGATCGAGGAGTCCATCCTGGTCGACGCCGCTCCCGAGGTGCTCTACGGGCTGGTGTCGGACCTGCGGGCGATGGGCCGGTGGAGTCCGGAGTGCCGCCGGGTCTGGCTGGCGGGGCCGGCCGCCCGGCCCGGCACCCGGTTCGTCGGGTTCAACCGGCGGGGCCCGTTCGTGTGGTTCACCACGGGCCGGGTGACGGTGGCCGACCCGGGCGCCGAGTTCACCTTCGACGTGGGCGTGTTCGGCCTGCCGATCGCGCGCTGGCGGTACCGGTTCGAGCCCGAGGGCACCGGCACCCGGGTCACCGAGTCCTGGCAGGACCTGCGCACCGGCCGCGGCGCCCGGGCGGCGGAACTGCTGGGCCTGGTCTTCGCCGGCACCGGCCCCGAACGCCGGATCGAGGTCAACCGTGCCGGCATCCGCACCACCCTGGCCCGGCTGGCCACGGCCGCGGCGGGCGCCCGGCCCCCAAGGCCGCCGCTCTCCTGCAGCGAGGACTGCCCGGAGCCGAACCTGGGCGCTGCTCGACGCCAGCCGGTTGTTGCTGCGCAGCAATGCGGGGGTCTCCGTGAGCA